>JAJYJD010000004.1 GCA_021789755.1 Bacteroidota bacterium | reverse complement strand
AAGCGCCGGCGGAGTCATGGTTTTGAAATCGGTGATAGAGAGTTTAAATTGATGGAAAGCGGAGGTTGCGATGTTTGAATCGATAGGCCCGACAGAAATAATCCTGATCGTTGTCGCGTTATTGCTCCTTTTCGGCGGAAAGAAAATACCGGAATTGGCGCAGGGCATCGGAAAAGGAATCAAGGAGTTTAAGAAGGCAGTGAAAGAGCCCGCAGAGGGAAGCGAGAAGAAAGAAGAAGAAAAGAAAGACTAGAGAGAAGTTTCAAAGAAAATGTTTGAGAACATCGGTTTCGGTGAGCTTTTCATAATCATTGTCGTACTTATAGTGTTCTTCGGCCCGAAGCGAATTCCGGATATCGCGCAGTCTATCGGCAAGGGGATCCGCGAATTCAAGCGGGCGATGAAGGACGTTCAGGATGAAGTCTCCAAATCGATAAACGAAGAGCCGACTCCCAAACCACAGAAACAGAACGAACTTGGACAGCCATCCGCCAATCAGGATTTGAAGAGAAGCGCAGGAACAGATGCGAAAGTCCAGTCATGATTTTTACCGCGACACACGAAACAGTTACGAATTAGGCAAAGAAGATGCTTGAAGACCTCCTTAGTTGGGACAAGTTGCTGCTGATAGCCGTTGTGCTGATAATTTTCTTCGGACCGAAGAAGATACCTGACATAGCACAGTCGATCGGAAAGGGAATCCGCGAGTTCAAGAAGGCTATGAAGGATATTCAGGAGGATGTGTCGACTTCGGCGAACAGCGACGCGACACCGAAAGCCAAAGAGATTCGACCGCCGGCGGCGGGTGCCGAATCGAAGACGGACGCGCGTTCTAAGACAGAAACAAAGTCCTGAAATTCACTCCTTTCCTTAATCTTCATCCTTACGGGCATTTGCGGCATTCCTGGTGACGTTTCAGTGGTTTTGAAGATAGCCTCTGTGCTTTTAAATTAGTAACGTTTCAGCGCGTCAGGTTCTGAAGGCGCGCTGAAGTCTGTGCGTGTTTCAGACGAACTAGAATCAAATGGAGTGAGCATCGGCGAACTCCGGAGCACAAAGAGATGTTTGAAGATTTTAGCTTCGGCAAAATTCTGCTGATCCTTTTCGTACTTATTATTTTCTTCGGTCCGAAAAAGATACCGGATATTGCCCAGTCGATCGGTAAAGGGATAAGGGAATTCAGGAAGGCGATGAGAGACGTGTCGGACGAAATCCAGAAGCCGGTGAGCGAAGAGCCGAAAGTGCAGCCCGCCCCCAAGGCTATCGATCCTTCGGTTTCCGGGAGTTCCAAAGCCGATCCTCAGTCGAATACCGAACTAAAGTAAATAGAGTTTTGCCGGATACATATCAGAATTTCAGAAAAACACTTCTCGCCGGGGAGGCCTCGTGCAGGAATGTCGCAGAGGCTTATCTTAATAGGGCAAGATCAAGAACGGACCTGAACGCTTTCCTGCAGTTGTTCGATGAATCGATTCAGGCGGCGGAGAAAGTCGACGCGAAGATAAGAGCCGGCACGCAGGGGAAACTGGCCGGCCTCGTCCTTGGCGTGAAAGATGTCATCGCCATGAAGGACAAGAGGCTCACCTGCGGATCGAAGATACTCGGGAATTTCACTTCGGTGTACGACGCAACGGTAATAGAACGCCTGGAGCAGGAAGATGCAGTCGTAATCGGCAAGACCAATATGGATGAGTTCGCGATGGGGTCGTCCACTGAATACAGCGCGTTCGGCGCCGTACGGAATCCTGTGGACACATCGAGAGTTCCGGGAGGGTCGAGCGGCGGAAGTGCCGCGGCTGTGGCGGCAGGACTTTGCCACGCGGCGCTGGGTACCGATACCGGCGGATCTATCCGGCAGCCGGCATCCTTCTGCGGTGTGGTTGGACTCAAACCGACATATGGACGTGTTTCGAGGTACGGGCTCGTTGCTTTCGCTTCGTCGTTTGACGTCATAGGACCTTTCGCTAATTCAGTTTACGATGTCGCGCTGTTGATGGAAGTTATTGCCGGTCATGATGAGCGGGATTCAACTTCCGCCGATAAACCCGTACCATCTTATACTTCCTTGCTGGACCGCGACGCCGGTAAATTCAAAGTCGGTATAGCGAAGGAGGCTCTCAGTGCCGGAGTTGCCGACGATGTTCGGCAGGCCGTCGAGAAGCAAATAAACATGCTTCGTTCGTCCGGTGTCGAGATTAAAGATGTGTCGATACCACATCTCGACTA
The DNA here is from genome assembly GCA_021789755.1 of Bacteroidota bacterium. GTDB lineage: Bacteria > Bacteroidota > Ignavibacteria > Kryptoniales > JAKASW01 > JAKASW01. The sequence continues at coordinate 30,088 of JAJYJD010000004.1, read as the reverse complement.
TACGATCCCGACCTACTACATTCTCGCGACCGCCGAGGCTTCCTCGAATCTTGAAAGGTACGACGGGGCTCGTTACGGTCACAGGTCCGGGGGCGTGGAAGAGCTCGAAGATATGTACGTCGACTCCAGGTCGGAAGGGTTCGGCCCGGAGGTGAAACGAAGGATAATGCTCGGCACATTTGTGCTTTCGGCCGGGTACTACGACGCGTACTACGGAAAGGCACAACGCGTCCGGAGGCTCATCAAACGGGATTTCGACGACGCCTTTCAGAATGTCGATGCGATAATTACGCCGACTGCGCCGACCACCGCGTTCAAGATCGGCGAGAAGACTTCGGATCCGATACAGATGTATCTTTCAGATATATTCACGGTCTCTGCAAACCTCGCCGGCATACCCGCTGTCTCCTTGCCGGTAGGAAGAGATTCTGCTTCACTCCCGATCGGATTACAGCTGCTTGGACGGCAGTTCGAGGAAGATACGATACTGACATTGGCACACTACATTGAACAATCATTGAAGAGTTGAAAGAGAGCTAAAATGAGCATCCTTGTTGACAAATCGACGCGCCTCGTGGTTCAGGGAATCACCGGGGGCGAAGGTTCATTCCATGCTGAACAAATGATCGAATACGGTACAAAGGTCGTCGGTGGCGTTACACCAGGCAAGGGCGGCACGAAGCACATAGGCGTCCCGGTGTTCAACACCGTCGCCGAGGCGGTCGAAAAAGAGGGTGCCAATACCTCGGTCATATTTGTACCCGCGGCATTCGCTCCCGACGCGATCGTGGAAGCGGCGGACGCCGGTGTCCGTCTCATCGTCTGCATAACCGAAGGTATCCCGGTCCGCGATATGGTCGGCGTGTACGACTTTCTCAAGAAGAAGAATGTCAGGATGGTCGGGCCGAATTGTCCCGGAGTCATCTCGCCGGGGAAAGCGAAAGTCGGCATAATGCCGGGATTCATCCACAGGAAAGGGGCTGTAGGATTGATCTCGAGGAGCGGAACGCTCACATACGAAGCAGTAGCCCAGGTGACGGCACACGGCTACGGCCAGTCCACATGCGTCGGTATAGGCGGTGACCCCGTTATTGGTACGAAATTCGTCGACACTCTGAAGCTTTTCAAGGACGACGAGCAGACCGAGGCCGTCGTTATGATCGGCGAGATAGGCGGGACGGCTGAAGAAGAAGCAGCGGCATATATATATAAGAATTTCAATAAACCGGTTGTCGGGTTCATCGCGGGGCGCACAGCCCCTCCCGGAAGAAGGATGGGCCATGCCGGTGCGATCATTTCCGGCGGACACGGGACGGCGGACGAAAAGATGAAGGCTATGAAAAAAGCCGGCATCGTCGTGGTTGAAAGCCCCGCTATGATCGGCGATGCAGTCGCAAAGGTCCTCGGCAAAAAGACGAAGAAGAAAACCAGCGTCACGGTAAGGAAACCGTCGGGTGGGCGGAAATCAAGAAGGAACTCGTCAAAATCAAAAAAGAAGTAAAAGCACGTCGGAAGCTTCCTGTCGACTTCAGGAAGCTGCCGGCCCAAAAGTCCGAAAGGAAACTGAAGTAAAATATGAGTCGCACACTTGCAATATTGAAACCGGATTGCGTAAGAAGAAATCTCGCCGGCGAAGTCATCGCAAGAATACAGAAAGCCAATTTCAAGATAGTCGGTCTGAAGATGGTACGCCTTAACAAGGCGGCGGCCGGAGAATTCTATGCCGTCCATAAGGAACGTCCCTTCTACGGCGGTCTGGTCGAGTTCATGACTTCCGGACCTTGTGTCCCGATGGTGCTGGAAAAGGAAAATGCATTCGAGGAGTTCAGGAAGCTTATCGGCGCTACGGATCCTAAGGACGCCGTACCTGGTACCATAAGAAAAGACTTTGCAGAAAGCAAAGGCGAAAATATAGTCCACGGATCGGATTCACCCGAGAACGCGGAACGTGAGATCGGGTTCTTTTTCTCGGAACGAGAGATCGTCGAATTGCAGTAGACTTGTCCCTCAAGAAGCTGGAAACCCTCGCCTCAAAACTACTTTTCAAAAATCCCTATTGGGAATACAAGCTGGATAATTACACGCTCCCCGGCGGTCAGGCCGGGGAGTACCATTACGTGCACTCGCCGGGGTCGGTGATGGTCGTCGCTGTCGAAGATGACGAGACCCTGGTCCTGGTCAGGCAATTCAGGTATCTGTGGAAGAGGGAGAGCATCGAGTTCGCAAGCGGAGGCGTGAAGAACGGAGATTTCCTGATGACGGCGAAAAACGAGCTGGCGGAAGAAGCACATCTTGCGGCCGCAGAGTGGAAAGAGATCGGCGAATTCAATCCATTCAACGGTGCCACCGATGAGGTCTGCAGGGTCTTTCTCGCCACCGGCATGAGCCGGGCGTACCGTGAGAAAGATGAATCTGAGGAATTCGAGCTGCTCAGGATGTCCGTCACGGAATTTGAGAAGCTTGTTGAAGATGGAACCATCTGGGACGGTATGACGCTCGCAGCATGGTTACTTTCCCGCCGGAGTGTTTCGGCATTCATAAAGGAGAAAAATAAATGAAGCGGTCACTGTCGATTCTTATTCTCTTGTTCTCGGTTGCGTTGAATGTGCCGGCGCAGCAAAGGGTGAAAACCGGAGACGAAGTCTTCGTGGAAAAGGATCTCAATCTTATCAAAGGTGAGTCGATCGGAATAATTACGAACCAGAGCGGCGAGATGCAGGATGGCAGGCATATCGTCGACGTGCTCTCGAAGCTGCCGGGTGTCAAGCTCGTCGCTCTCTTTTCTCCCGAGCACGGTATAAGGGGAAAAGCGTCCGCGGGGGAGGAGGTCTCGTCAGGTTTCGACAAGAAAACCGGCGTGCCTGTTTACTCTCTTTACGGGAAAACGAAGAAGCCGACGCCGCAGATGCTCAAGGGGATCGACGTCCTGATATACGATATCCAGGACGTCGGCACAAGGTTTTATACTTACATAAGCACGCTCGACTACTGCCTCGAGGCTGCCGCGGAGAATCATATCAAGTTTATCGTTCTCGACAAGCCTGACATGCTCCGGGCGAATTTAGTTGACGGGCCCGTGCTCGTCGATTCCTTGAGATCATTTGTAGGGATCCAGCCGATCCCTAGTGTCTACGGAATGACACCGGGCGAATTGGCGACGATGATGAACAATGGCGGAATGCTCGAGGGTGGAGTACAGGCAGAGCTCGCAGTGGTCAGGATGGAGAATTATAAAAGGAATATGTGGTACGACGAGACGGGGCTTAAATGGGTCACCCCTTCGCCGAATCTTCCCGATATGAATGCTGTCGAGGTTTATCCCGGAAACGTTTTGCTGGAAGCCACGAACGTATCGGAAGGACGCGGGACCAAACATCCGTTCGAGACAATCGGCGCGCCTTACATTGACTCGAAGAAGCTGATATCATTGTTGAAAAGTCAAAATCTTGAGGGCGTGACTTTCCGGCCGTTTGAGTTTGCACCACGCTCATTCCCCTGGGCAGTCAAGCCGAAATATGAAGGCGAGCTCTGTCACGGAATCAAAGTCATCGTTACTGGGAGAGATTCCTTCAAGCCGGTCGAGACCGGCGTCACGATAGTCTGGGCAATTCGCAAACTATATCCGGGAGAATTCAAGTTTATCCCTTCTTATTTCGACAGGCTTGCAGGGACTTCATCCGTGCGGTCAATGCTTGAAAATGGCGCGACACCCGACAAGATTTTTGCCTCCTGGCAAAACGATATCAGGAAATTTGATATTCTGAGGGAAAAGTATTTGCTTTATCGATGAAATCGTATGCTTTCTCGATTCAAGGCTTAAATATACTCAGCGCTGAATGACAAACCGGGTCAGGATTATCTCCAGGTGTAATGGCTTCATTTTCCCGATGCTCATTCTAATGACGGCTTCTGCCGCATACTCGCAGGCAGATTCCGCCAAAACCGCGGCGGCAGATACCGCAGGCATCCCGCTGAAATATCTCGTGAACCCGGTGTGGACATCCGGAACAATAACGTCGAACGTGTCATACGCCATACCGGACTCCGTCATAAGATGGAGCGATTACACTTATGCGGGCGACCTGCTCCAGAAAATCCCCGGGACTTTCCTTGCAAACATGTACCAGCCGGGTGCACCGTCGGCATTGTACTTCGACGGCCTGGGAAGCGACTACACGAAATATCTTCTCGACGGCGTAGAGATGAACGAGCCGACGACTTCGATGCTGAACCTCTACCACATCCCGATGGAATTCGCAAAGGATGTTGAATACATCGACGCCGTCAGAGCCCCGATTTACCAGTTCAATGCGAACGGCGCGGTAGTGAATGTCCAGTCACAACTGTACAGCGAGTCCGTGCCATTCTCGAAAGTCAGGCATCTCGAAGAACCTTACAACTACCTCATAACCGACGGGGTGTTTTCCCAGAACATCGGTTACAACTCGAACATCGACGTCGGCTTCGAACATCAGACGACCGACGGCCGCTTCGTGAATTCCGTATATGACGGCGTGAACATCCGGGGTAAATTCCGATATAGTATCGATTCCACGAAGCAGCTGACGGCCACGGAAGTCTATTACCGGACGAAAGGCGGTGTGACAGGCGGCGATCTCCCGTATAACATAACGGCAAATATCTTCGACCCTGCATACTACACTCTCGTGCGGAGCCAGGACGCAAATCTCACTTACCTTCAACATCATCTCCAGGTCGCGTATTCGCAATGGGATCCCCGCGATTCAACCGGTCTCCTGACCGCGACGGCCTTCTTCGATTATTACAGCTTCCAGTTCGGGGACGTATCTCTGCCGTATTATCTGAGCAATCTTAGCAGAAGATTCGGAGCCAATTTACGGGGGAGTGAGACGATCGTCGGCACGAAGCTTAATTTTGGGGCGGAGGCGGTGCGGGACGAGACTTACTACAATTCGTTTGCCAACATTCCTTCACGGAACCGAATCTCGGTTTACGGTGATGACGAGTTCAGCCTTTTCAATTTTGTGAAAGCCGGAGTGTTCGGCCGGGGCGATCTCGCAGGTTCGGAATTCTATCCCGCGATGGGAGCGTCGTTCGGGCTCGGCAATGAGAGTTTCGAACTTGAAGCCGGCGGGAGCATCTCGCGTCATACGCCGAGTATGTCTCAAATGTATTCTAAGACACAGGATTTCAAAGGGAATCCGAACCTGACCGCTGAAACGGACAAGGTACTGCAAGTTAAAGCGACCGCCAATTTCGGCGAAAATGTCGCTTTGTTCGTGAAGCCTTACATCCGGACAATCGACAACCCGATTTACTTTTCGGCAAATTACACGGGAGAGCCGATTTATCCGACCATATCCGTAGCCAACCTGAGCAAGCGTGATATATACGGCGTCGACGCAACAATGCGCATCACGCTCTGGAAGTTCACCGCCGCCGGCACTTTCAATTACATATATGAAAAAACAGACGGGAGCCAGGTGTACTCGCTTCCGAAGTATTTTGCTTCCGGCGAATTGTACTATCATAATATCCTCTTCACGGGACATCTGAATATCGAACTGGGTCTGAAGGGAAAAGTGTTGAGCACATTCACAGGAAACGATTTTTACCCGCAAGCCCTTATATACGTTCCAGCAGACGTGAATGAATTCGGTCCGTTCGGGAGTACCGATTTCTTCGTGCGGGGAAGAGTCGGAGACGCGGTAATCTACTTTACGATCTTCAATATCACGGGCGAAAATTACGTAATGGCTCCGGTTTATCCGGCTCTCGATAACAGCTTCTGCCTCGGAATCAATTGGGAGTTCTTGAACTAGCGGCCTTTCAATCCGGATTTTGGCCGGGGCGACGGAGTCGAGCCGGAATTAACGGGGGAACAATCGCATCACCGGCTCTTCGCAGGGATGAATGCAAATCGAAATTTGACAGACGTTGATAGGCGCGGATTATCTCTTCGAGTCCAGGACGCTGCGGACGTGTGTGGCCAGGTCGCTTACCGAATACGGCTTTCCGACTACACCGTTGACCCCGAGTGAAATCATGTCGTCGACTCTCTCCCCGACGCTGAGTCCGGTCGCGAGGAGCACGGCGACGCGCGGATTAATTCCCTTCAGGACGGGGTAAACCTGGTTGCCGGTCATCTCCGGCATGAGCATATCGAGGATCACCATCTGGATCTCTTTATGCCGCTCTCTATAGGCGTTGATGCCTTCCAATGCTCCCTGTGCCGTAATCACGTTGTAGCCGAGCCCTTCAAGAAGCTCTCTGGTCAGGTCCAGAAGCGTAAGTTCGTCGTCGATGATTAGAATCGTTTCCGTGCCGCGCGGGATCTCCTTTTGAGCAGTTATCAGCTCGTCGATCGGTATCTTGTCGGTGGCCGGGAAATATACTTTGAAAATCGATCCACGCTCGGGCTCGCTGTATACATTTATGAAGCCCTTATGATTTTTTACGATGCCGTAGACTATAGAGAGTCCGAGTCCCGAGCCTTTTCCCACCGGCTTTGTCGTGAAAAATGGTTCGAAGATTTTCCTCTTGGTTTCGTCGTCCATCCCGATACCGGTGTCGGAGACGGAAAGGCAGACGTAATGACCCGGGCGCGCGTCGGGAATTTGCCTGACGATTTCTTTGTCGAACTCGACATTGGAAGTCTCGATGTGCAGGATTCCTCCGGAGGGCATCGCATCGCGCGAGTTGATGCTCAGGTTTATGACTACTCCTTCGATCTGGCTCGGGTCTGCTTCGATGGCATGCAGCGTCGGGTCAAGAGAGTTTTCGACTTTTATATTCTTCCCGATGCTTCTGATGAGAATTTTCATCGCGTCGTTGACGATGTCGTTCAGCCTGACGGGTTTGACGTCGCTTCCGCGCTGCCGGGAGAATGTCAGCAGCTGTGACGTGAGCTCCGCCGCCCTTTTCGCGGACGAATCGAGAATATCGATGTATTTACCGAGATTTGAGTCCCTGGAGGCATATTTCTCCCTCAGAATGCTGATAGCTCCGTAGATCGAACCCAAAAGATTATTGAAGTCGTGCGCCACTCCGCTGGCCAGCTGGCCGATGCTTTCCATTTTCTGGGATTGGATCAGCTGCTCTTCCAGCTTCTTCGTTTCCGTGACATCAACCATGGCAACCTGGATCGCCGGTTTGCCCATGTAGGTTATACCTGCGGCCCATCCTTCGATCGACTTTAGTTTTCCTCCTGACGTTATACCGCGGACCGAGAACTGCACATCCTTGTTCGGGGCAAGGGAGGCCTCCTCGAATTTTTCAAATATGCGGATGTAGTCGTTCGGGTGTATGAACGTATCGAGCGGCTTCCCCTGGAAAGATGACATTTCCGTCTCGAAGAGGTCGCTGGAAGTCTGGTTCGCATAAACGATGACATTTTCCTGGATCACCAGTACGGCAAGGATCGAGTGTTCGACGAGGCTCCTGTATTTTTCTTCGGATTCGTGAAGCGCAGTCTTGACGGATTGCTCGATGGTAACGTCTCTGCCGATCGCGAGGATGCCGGTTGCTTTGTCCGCCGCGCGCAGCGTCGTCATACTGAGCTCGACGATCCTCTCTTGATGGAATTTTGTCACGAGCTTGAGCGTGTGGCGCAGGTGTATGTCCGGGGACCGGAATTGTTCTTCGATCCTCTTCATGAAACTGTCCGCATCATCGGGATGCGCGATCAGCAATATTGATTTGCCCCAGATCTCGTCCGCCGTATAACTGGTTTGTTCGAAGAATCTTTTATTTGCGAAGATGAACTCTCCGTGGTCGTTGAACAGGAGCACCATGTCGTTTGCCTGTTCGACCAGGTTCCGGTATCGGTTCTCCGACGCCCTGAGCTGCTCCTGAAGTCTTCGCTTCTCGGTAATGTCGCGCTGAATACCCCATATCCTGACGAGCTTGTCCTGCAGAGTCTCTCCGATATAAGAGTTTTCGAAATAGTGTATGTTCCCCTGCCGGTCTTTCTCGACCGTCTCGATATTTGCCGTTGAGAAGTTGTTCTCTGTGAATTTGAGCTTCGAAGCGGTGTATGCGTCCAGATCGGCGATGAAGTCGAGCGCGCTCTTTCCGATCAGCTGTTCGGGACTGTCGAACCCGTACATCCGGGCCATGGTCTGATTGCACTCTGAGATGATCCCTCTCTTGACTATTTCCTCCGCTATTTTTTGGCTGCCCTGTGAGATATCTACGGGCTCTGTGAATTCCATTCTCCAGATTCCCTCCGCGCTGTTGCGGATGAAATTCTGGTAGCGGGCTCTCTGCAGTTCCGACTCTTCCTCCGCTTTCCGTTTTTCGGTCAGGTCGACCGCGGTCACGAGGCCGAAAATTCTGTCCCCGTAACTGATGTCTGTGCCTCTGACTTCCATCTCGATCTGCGATCCGTCGCGGTGTTTGTAAAACTTGGAGGGGAAATGCACCTTCCCGGCCTTCGCGGCGAGCTTGATATTCGACTCTACGGTTTCCTTCGAATCGAACACCAGATCGAATAATGTCAGATTAGCAAGATCGGACTTCTTATAACCGAAAGATCTGAAGAACGACTCGTTCGCTTCCAGTATCGCGCCTGTCGAAAGCTCGAATGTGAAAACGATGGAATTGACCTGGTCGAGCACCGACCTGTATTTGTCTTTGAGTATGCTGTACTTATTCGTGATGTTGAAAGAGTGGATCACCAGAGAAAGCTGTTTTGCTGCAGAAGAGAAAGTCCGGTCCGTCGATTCGCTTTCCGTGGATGACTCGCTCGCCGCCCAGAAAGCCGCCACGAGCAAGCCGAGGAATTCCTGTCCGAACCTTAGCGGGTAGACCCTGATCGAGTCGACGACCGTTCCGTCAAAAATCGTGTCTCTGAATTCGGCAAAATACTTTGAGGCGGCGGTCAGGTGGGTCGGGTGTTTTGATCTCCTGAATGAGCTTACCGGTTCGCGGTCGAAAGGGACAGTAATGCCGGCGTGAAGCCCGGTTTCGTCGGAGCTTGACAGGAGCTGAAGATCAGCATTCCCGTCGCTCCCCGTAAAAAGCGAAACGGATAACGCACCTGTAAGGTCTTTCAGGTCCCTCTCGAGTTCGGCGGACACTTTTTTGAAGTCCGTTCCTTGAAGGGCCGATTCGCATGTGTTGGCGAAAGCCGCGAAGAGGGTGTCGATAGTGCTTTTCTTCGGAGACTCGGCCCGTACCGGTCCCGGTCGTTTCTTCATTCGGTCAGTTCCAGCCTTACGTGTGTATCCGAATTTATCTTGATGGGCGGTAAAATACAATCATGAGGCCCCCTGGCGGGAGAGGCGCTTCGGGAGATGGACTAATGTCCGGCAGAAAGAAATTTACCCAGAAGAATGCCGATGGTGAATAGAACACCGAACTGAGTGTGAAGTTGGGAAGCTGCCTTCATAGCAGGCATCATCTCGGATGAGGTGGAACCGGCTCGAAAAATCCTGATCGACCGGGTCGCCGTAGGAACTGCAAGAACAGTCAGAAGGATCCAGGGCGTCGTGACCCTGAAGAGGACCAGAAAGGCAGTCCAGAAGTAGGTTGTCGCGAACATCCATCCGAGAAACCCGATCGCGCGTTTGCGTCCCGACAGAATAGCGAGCGTCTTTCTTCCTTTCTTCGAGTCTCCTTCCGCATCGCGGATATTGTTCGCCATCAGTATCGCGCCCACGAGAATCGAGATCGGAATGGAAAGCAAAACGGCCGGCAGTGTAATGGTGTTTCTCTGAATAAAGAACGCGATCAGCACGATCACCGGCCCCATGAAGAGTCCCGAGGCGGCCTCTCCAAGAGCCGTGTAAGCGATCGGATATTTGCCGGCAGAATAGAAGTAGCCGACTGCCATGCTGGCCGAGCCGATAACGGCGATCCACCAGCTGGTGCTCGCACAGATGTAAACTCCCAGGACTACTGCGACCGAGAAAAATGTCACGGCGATTGACAATACGGTCTTCTCGTGCAATTCCTCGCGGACTATAACGCCGCCGATTCCAACCGAATCAACCGAATCGAGCCCGCGCTTGTAGTCGAAATACTCGTTGAACATATTCACCGCGGCCTGGATTATCACTGAAGCAATCATCATCGAGGCGAAAAGTGGAAGGTTGAACGCGCCGTCCGAATAAGCAAGAGCAGTACCTATGAGGACAGGCATGACGGCCGCGGTCAGAGTGTGTGGCCTCATCAGACGCCACCATACTGCGAAGTTCAACTGTCTTTTCCGGCTGCTATCCATGGCATCTCAGAACAGCGGCCTCAACCTGAACTCTACGCCCATTTTCTTTTCCACGAATTCCTTCGCAGACTCTATGTCGAGCCCATCCACTCCGACAACACTCATGTAAACTTTCGGGATGAAATCTTTTGCCTCTTTTGCGAATTCAAACATGGAATCCCATTGTTTGCCGCTGGGTGTTCCCATCAGCTTGCCATATTCCTCAGGGTCGGTCGAGTTGAGGCTGATTGAAACGGCGTCGATCAGGCCATTTACTTCAGGCAGTATGTCGCGGTGGTTTATGACATTGCCGTGTCCGTCCGTATCGAGGCGAGTCATGCCTCCATTGTCTTTGACATAACGTGCTACTTCCTTGATAACGTCAATCCTGATCGTCGGCTCTCCGTATCCGCAGAAGACAATTTCCTTGAACCTTTTCGGATCGCCGATTTCATTCATCAGCTCCTGCGCCGAGGGCTCTTTTTCTATGTGGAGATTGTGCCCCTTGACCATTGCCTCGCCTTTGCGATCGCAGAAGATACAATCTGCGTCGCATCGCAGAGTGAGGTTGAGATAGAGCGAGTTGCGGATTTGATACGCAATCTTAGCCGCGGGTTTCGCTCCGATGCCGAACAGCTTGTATGCATTGTATGAAGTGATGCGCCGGATATCCTCGACCGTCAGCTCCTGCAATACTGCGATCCTGTCGACGATGTACGGTACGAATGCGGGTTCGTTTGTCTTCCCGCGGCAGGGAGCCGGCGCGAGGTACGGGGCGTCGGTCTCCACGAGAAAATATTCCGGCTCGAATGTCGCGACCACTTTCTGAAGTTCTGTCCTGTCCGACTTGCCGAATGTCACCATGCCGCTTATTCCGAGGTAGAATCCGAGTTTGGTGGCGCGGCGTGCGATCTCTAAAGTAGAAATGAAGCTGTGAAGGACGCCCCTCGGCTGGAGTCTTATCTGGTAGTCGAACCTGCGCGGAAGAACCCAGCCGGTTTGAATGTGTTTGTCAAGGATGGTGATCAAGTCCTGGTCGGATTCGCGGTTGTGAATGGAGACCGGGAGTTTCACGGACCTGGCAATTTCGATTTGCGCCTCGAACACTTTCCTCTGAATCTCCGGAGGAGAGAGATTGTAATGGTAGTCGAGGCCGATCTCGCCGATGGCGACAACTTTCTCATGAGAAGACATATCGGCTATCTTCTTTAGAGATGTGTCGTCGGCCTTAGCCGCATCGTGCGGGTGATATCCAACGGCTGCAAACACGTTCTTGAACTTCTCTGCCAGCTCGACGGCTCTCTCGCTTGACTCCAGATCCCAACCCGGAACGATGATATACTCGACTCCGACCGACGCCGCTTGTTCCAAAGTTGCGCGGACATCCTGAAACTTTTCGTGATTCAAATGTGAATGTGTGTCGACTAAATAGGTCATTTCTGAAATACAGTTCTAATGTTTGAATTCCAAATTGTAAGCGGGCAGCGCATTCGGCAGCAACAGATTTTCTCCGTCGTGGAGATTGTAATCAATTTCGCCAAAGATCAGTTAAGATTCACGGTGCGAGGGACGTGAAGACGGCGGGGAAAATTCACCCCAAAGGCTGGCCTTGTCAGCGTAAGTCCGTACAGCTGCAAAGAGGAAGCGATGTGGCAAGTTGTCGCAACGAGTGGAGGTCATTATCCGCCCATATGTTTGAAATGCGCTGAAATTGGGCAAATTTACGGGCACGGCATTTGACGCAGTTTACAGTGAATTCTTCGGTTCATTATAAGCTCAGCGGACTGACGAAGGGATCCTTCGCAGGTGACCCGTTGACATACTTGCCCTTAGCACAAAATGCGGGAGGAGAACAAGGATGATTGAAATCAGGATGCACGGAAGAGGCGGTCAGGGTGGAGTGATTGCCGCGAAGATTCTCGCTTCCGCTATCTTCAAGGAAGGTAAGTTCGCTCAATCCTTTCCATCGTTCGGTGTCGAAAGAAGAGGAGCCCCGGTGCTCGCATTCACAAGAGTGGACGATAAACCCATCAGGCTTCGGACGGCCATTTACGAACCTGACCACCTGATTATTCTCGATGCGACACTGATTAAATTCACGAACGTTTTCTCCGGTTTGAAACGAGGAGGTACGATTCTCGTGAACACATCGAATCCGCTGAGTACCTTCACATTCCCGGGGGACTATTCCGTCGGCTCCGTCGACGCAGCAGGTATTGCGGTTAAGCACGGGCTCGGGACGAAGAGCATGCCGATCGTGAACACGTCGATCCTCGGGGCCTTTGCGAAATTTTCAGGAGTGGTCGGGATAGATGCGATAGTGGAAGCGATAAGGGAGGGCGTTCCAATGAAGCAGGATGAGAACGCCGCTGCGGCGCTCGAGGCGTATGAATCTGTGGATTCAGTCATGACGGAGACGATCGTGCGCGAGCATCTCTCTTCGGAAGGAAATGAAAATATAACCGTAAAGTAAGGGCGGCTGACATGACAAGATATAAATACACAACTGTCGAAGAGATGCCGCCGCTGGCATTCTCGCTCGAGTCGACGAGAAAAATTCCTACCGGAAGCTGGCGGCATGTGAGACCCGTCTACAAGAACAAGACTTCTCCCTGCGAGGTCGGATGTCCTGCCGGGGAGAAGATCCCCGTTTATTTCGATCTTGTCAGGCAGAAGAAATACGAAGAGGCTTGGTACAAGATTCTGGAAGATAACCCGCTCCCCGGAGTTACGGGAAGGGTCTGTTATCACCCGTGTGAAGGACAGTGCAACAGGAAACCGTACGATGAGGCTGTCGCAATACATAACATAGAGCGGTTTGTGGCGGACAAGAATCTACGTAACAAGAAACTCCCTCAAGTCTCCGAGACGCCTAAGAGCGAGAAGGTTGCCGTGATAGGCTCCGGACCGGCGGGACTTTCCTGCGCGTACCAGCTGTCCAGGAAAGGTTATCGAACGGTCATATTTGAAGCCGACCACGAGCCCGGAGGAATGCTGAGGTACGGCATACCGGAGTACAGGCTTCCGAAAAAAATTCTGGACAAAGAGATCGCCGATATTGAAAGTTTAGGTGTCGAGATCCGGATGGATTCCAGGATCGGGGGAAATGTAGCATGGAGTGAGCTCGAGAAATTCGATGCCGTTTTTGTCGCCGTGGGCGCCATGCGGAGCAGGAAGATGGACGTCGCGGGAGAAGGTCTGAAGGGCGTCTATACCGGTGTCGATTTCCTGCGGGACCTGAGCACCGGCATCGTTCCGAAGGTCGGGCGGCAAGTTCTCGTCGTTGGTGGCGGAAACACGGCAATCGATGCAGCCAGGAGCGCAGTCAGGCTCGGCAAGAAGGCGACCATACTATACCGACGAACACGGGCCGAAATGCCTGCGGTACCGGAGGAAATTGAAGAGGCTGAAAAAGAAGGCGTCCGTTTTGAGTTTCTCGTTGCTCCGGCGAAAATTACTGGTGTCAAGGGTAAGGCTTCGAAGATAGAGCTTATAAAGATGAAACTCGGGGAGCCCGATGCCAGCGGAAGGAGAAGACCTGTTCCCGTTAAAGGCTCCAACTACACAATGGCGGCGGACACCATCATATCCGCGATCGGCGAGGAGCCCGATCTTTCATTCCTGCCGTACTCATTCCTCAAGAAAGGCGTGAGACTCTTCGTCGATGACGATTATTCTACCGGAGTTCCGGGAATATTCGCCGGCGGAGACGCCGCGACGAATCCGAACGGCACCGTCGTTAATGCGATCCGCGCAGGGAAAGACGCGGCAAAATCCATAGACGAGTTCCTCGGCTGGCGCACCCAGTCGAACGGGCTATCGCATGATGTCGTCCATCCGGATGATGTCAACACTTTTTATTTTCCACACGAAAAGAGAGTGAAAGTCCCGCGGATTGCCGTTGAAAAGAGCAAGGCGAGTTTCACTGAAGTCAACAGAACGCTGACTGAAGGACAGGCGCTCGATGAAGCAGAAAGATGCTTTACATGTGGAACATGTCTCCACTGCGATGTCTGTTTGACGTTCTGTCCTGACGTGGCGATAAGCAAGGATAAAGACGGAGAGTACGTGATCGATTACGATCACTGCAAAGGGTGTGGAATTTGCGTGAACGAATGTCCGCGAGAAGCCATGGAGCTCGTCCCCGAAGGCGCTCACGAAGTGGAAGAGGAGGCTGTACAGGCATGATCAACAGGATGAGTAAGAGCAATGGAAACGGAGGTCTCCTCCACCCGTCCGTCGACAGAGTTCTTGTAATAGAGGGGACTCACGCTGCGTCTTACGCCGTGAAACTCGCGCGCGTACAGGTAATTGCAGCCTACCCGATAACTCCTCAGACCAGCGTGGTCGAGAAGTTGTCAGAAATCGTAAGCGGCGGCGAGCTCCAGGCGAAATTTATAAAGGTCGAATCGGAACATTCGGCCATGGCTTGCTGCATCGGTTCATCCATAAGTGGAGCGAGGGCGTTCACCGCCACATCTTCTCAGGGACTCGCGCTGATGCACGAGCTTCTGCACTGGGCGGCGGGAAGCAGGCTTCCCATTGTCATGGTCAACGTCAACCGCGCGATGGCGCCGCCGTGGTCGATATACGTCGACCACAACGACAGTCTTTCCCAGCGCGACACTGGCTGGCTTCAATTCTACGCCGAGAGCAATCAGGAAGTAATGGATACGGTTCTGCAGGCATATAAGATCGCCGAGACGGTTTCGTTACCCGTCATGATTAACCTGGATGCTTTCGTTTTGAGCCATACATCCGAGCCGGTCGCAATTCCGAAGCAGGAGGTTGTCGACGAGTTTCTCCCGGCCCGAAAGGCATTGTTCAAGGTCGACACCGCGGACCCGAAAGCTTTCGGAGCTCTTATCGGACCCGATGCATACATGGAGATGCGGTATAAGTTGTTCCAGGCGATGGAAGACGCGCGGGCAGTCATACGGGACGTCGACCTGGAGTTCTCTGCTAAATTTGGACGTTCATACGGCGGACTTGTCGAAGAGTATTTCACCGAAGATGCCGAGGTTGTGTTGCTGACATCGGCCACCGCGGTGAGTACGGCCCGCATCGCGGTCGATGAGCTGAGAAGTATGGGATTCCCGGTGGGCCTGATGAAGCTCAGGGCTTTCAGGCCGTTCCCGGTCGACGAGATACGCGCACTCGCACAGAGAGTCAAGAAGATCGGCGTCATGGATCGGAACATTTCGTTCGGTGCGACCGGAATCATCTACCAGGAAACGAAAGCGGTCCTTTATAATGCGCCCGTCAGGCCGAGCCTGTTCGGATTCATCGCGGGACTCGGCGGACGTGACATTACACCGGAGACCATCAAGGAGATCTTCTCCTATCTACTGAATCATGACGAACCTGAAAGAGAGACTATCTGGATAAGTCTGAAAAGCGATTCTGCCGGACAAGAGGAGCCTCCGATACCTGAAGGCCCCGGTGGACGAATGAAATCTGAGGGAGTGTGAGCGATGGGACAGATAAAGTATCAGTTGCCTCCGGAAGAAATTCTTGCACCCGGTCATTTCGCGTGTCCGGGCTGTGGCGGCACTCTGACGATGCGATACATGCTCAAAGCGCTCGGTAGGAAAGTTATCGTTGTTATTCCGGCGTGCTGCTGGTCCGTCATAGACGGGCCGGTCCCGTATTCGGCTGCAGGCGTACCGGTGTTTCACACGGCTTTCGAGACTGCCGCTTCGACGGCGAGCGGGGTCAAGGCGGGACTCGAGGCGCAGGGCGACCACGAGACCACTGTCGTTGCATTTGCCGGCGATGGAGGGACTTTCGACATAGGCTTCCAGGCACTTTCGGGCGCGGCTGAGCGAAATGAAGATTTCATTTACATTTGTTACGACAACGAAGCGTACATGAACACCGGTATTCAGCGGAGCTCCGCTACACCTTTCGGTGCCTGGACGACAACGACTCCTGCTGAGTCGCCGAAGGCCGAGAAGAAGAAGAATATTGTGGAAGTTCTTGCCGCTCATCGAATACCGTATCTTGCGACTGCCAGCGTCGCCTATCCTGACGACATGATAGCAAAGATTCAGAGGGCCAAAGACATCAGCGGTTTCCGATTCATACATGTCTTTTCGCCGTGTCCTCCCGGATGGAAATTTGAGCCGGAGGATTCGATAAAGATTTCGCGCATGGCGATCGAAAGCAGGGTCTTCCCGCTTCTCGAGGTTTTTGACGGTGTAGACTACAGGTTGTCGAGGCAGCCCGCAGGAACCCCTGTGCGCGATTATATCAGGATGCAGGGAAGGTTCAGGCATCTGCGAGAAGATCAAATCGAAGAGATTCAAAAATATGTCGACGAAGATTGGGAAAGACTGTCGGTCAGACTGGCATCTACGAAGGGCGCGGAGCACTTGAAGAAAGCCGCGCCGCAGAAGGAAAAAGAATCATCGCGCACCAAGCGCGCCGCGACAAAGGTGCGAAGCAGGCAAAAATAGATTCTTCCAGGACTGCGGTTCTTGGAGATGATATTCGCAAAGTGTGAGTCGGCGTTCCCTCGGAGTTGGTTTGAATATGATGACTTCGTAAGGGGCGCCCAGGAACAAAAGGAGATTTAATGCCGCTATTTAGAATCAGAAACGGAAACCAGATGATCGGTGAGGGGGCGGTGGCCGCCGGGTGCAGGTTCTTCGCCGGCTATCCCATAACACCTGCCTCCGGCATTTACAAGTTTATGATCGACGAGCTCCCGAAGCGGGGAGACGTCGCGATAAGCTCCCCGGACGAGATATCGGCTCTGGCGTATTGCGTGGGCGCATCGCAGCGCGGTTTCAAGGCAATGACTGCAACATCGGGTCCCGGCTTCTCACTTATGGTCGAGACTCTCCAGTATGCCGTCATGACGGAAACGCCGCTGGTCATCGCCCTTGTTCAGCGGCTCGGCCCGAGTACCGGCGGTGCCACACAGGGCGGTCAGGGTGACGTCCTCTTCGTCGGCAACTCAATCGCAGGCGGCTACGCCATTCCCGTCTATTCGCCTTCAACTCCTGTCGAGGCCTATGAGCTTACGATACATGCTTTCAACGTTGCGGAGAGGCTGAGGACTCCGGTGATTCTTTTGACCGACAAGGAAGTGGCAATGACTTCGGAGAATGTCGATTATTCCGCTCTTCCTTCTGTGATTACTGTGGAACGAAAAGAGTTCAACAGGACAGACGGCGAGACATTCAGGACATATTCACTTGCGGAAAGAAACGACGTGCCGGATTTCGCGCCTATCGGTGGAACCGAGAAGGTGACTGTCACCGGTTCCGCTCACGACATGGCGGGACGGCTCCAGAAGAATTCTCCCGAGACGGTCGAGGTTTTGAGACACCTGCAGGAGAAGGTTTCCTCAAGGTCACACGAAATAACCACGCTTGAAATCGACTCGCCTGCTAAACCTGAGACCATTGTATTCAGCTACGGCATAAGTGCACGCACTGCGAGAGAAGCGGTGGCAAACTTGCGCATGAAAGGAGAACGTGTCGCATTCTGTAACTTGAAGACACTTTTCCCGATTCCGGAAAACGAGATCACCGATGCGGCCGGCAAGGCGAAGAGGATCGTTGTGGTCGAGGAGAATATGACAGGTCTGTACCGGAGTCAGATTGCGCGGTTGTTTCCCTCTAAGGAGATAACGGGAGTGAACGGAGTGGGCAGGATGATAACGCCCGCCGAAATAGAAAAAGCCATATCATCAAGGAACTGAGGAATAGTCAATGTCTGAGGTCGCGGCACAAAGCTCGAAGATAAACAAAACATATCTAAAGGTGGGGGAGAAGTTCCCGTTCTGTAAAGGGTGCGGTCACCATCACATTACGAACGCTATAAACACGGCACTTGTCAGGCTGGATCTGGAAGCGCGGCATGTGAATATTACAAGCGACATAGGATGTGTCGGACTTATCGATTCGTTGTTCGAGGGCGTACATTCGCTCCACACGACTCACGGCAGGTCGACGGCGTTCTCGACAGGTGTGGAAATAGCCGATTCGATCCTGGCAGATTCCAAGCTTAAAAATATCGTCGTGATCGGAGACGGCGGTGCGATGATAGGTCTCCTTCATCTCATCAACGCTGCCCAGATGAACGTCGATGTTACGGTTGTCCTCTACAACAATTTCCTTTTCGGGATGACCGGCGGGCAGAACTCCAGTTTTTCGCCGCTCAACTTCGTCACCGCCACGACGCCCGGAGGAAACATTATACCGCCGGTCGATTTGCTGGCGATCTTGAAGGGCGCGAACGCGGGCTTCCTGGCAAGGAAGACGGCGACCGATGCCGATCTCGCCGAGACGATTGCGCAAGCGATAAACCATCCGGGTTTTGCGCTTGTCGAAGTGCTGGAACTGTGTACGGAGTATGCCGTCCGCGGCAACGTAATTCGCGGAAACAAGCTCGCGGAAATAGATCCCGGTACCGTTGCCGAACTCGGTGTACTGGTGAACCGGCGGAACAGAAAAGAGTTTGGAGTTTCATACAGAGAAAAGTTCTCGGGGCCTGTGCCGGCAGCCAGGGTGACCGAAATTGAGCCCCGTTATGAGAATGCGCTCGAGAAAAGGATCGGCTTCGTTATAGGCGGAACGGCTGGAGAGCGCGTGCAATTCGCGTCGTATATGCTCATGCAGGCGGCAGTACTCTCGGGCGCCAACGCCACTCAGAAGAACGACAATCCGGTCACACAGGGAACGGGATTCTCACTCTCGGAGGTCGTCATATCGCGGGACGAAATCTTCTATACCGGTATCGACACGCCCGACATCGTGGTCGTCGTGTCGGAAGATGGAGTGCGGGAGTTGGAGGCAAAAGGGACATTCAGAAGTGCCGATGCAGATACACTGGTCATTGCGGATGACACCCTCACGCTTCCTGCGTGCGCGGGGAAAGTCGTGAAGCTGCCGCTCAGAAAGAAATATCTGCCGGCGGGGGCGGCCTTCGCGGGAATACTTACGGCTGCAAAAACTACAGGTATGCTCCCGATGCTGGCGTTCCAGGACGTTGCTGCGATGCAGAACAAACCCGAGGAGCTGCTGTCGATAATAGAAAACGTCGTCGGAGGAATTTAAGGAGACGATTATGGCGAATGGTGAACCCGAAATCAGGCAGACAATAATTTCGATTCTCGAGGAAGCTATCGGGAGTGAGATCGAGTCCGAGGAAAAGTATTTGCACGCCGCCGAGCTGGCTTGCGACACGAGGGTGAGTGAATTCTTCCTTTCATTGGCAAAGATGGAGCGGGAACACAAGGAGCAGCTTACTGCGCAGCTGGAAGAACTGCGTGCTCAGATGAAGATCGTCGGCGAGATGAACGATATGTTCCGCTGATCGAAAGGAAACCGGATTGCGCGCGGCCTGCGGGGAGACCCGGCTGTCCAGAACTTGTTCGTCGTGAGAGATTTCGCAAAGGCTCCTGATATCGGTAAGAGTAAGGGCAAACATCCGGATAGTGTTGATTGTCGCCTGCAGGCTTGTAAGCGCTCACCGCGCCAGACTCATGCATTTCTAGTTATACTTGGCTCCTTGCGCCACCCATCTCGTGATCCCCGAAATCTGATTGGGAGTCAGCCTGGGGTATGGAGGAAGAGGCATTCTAGGGGTCAACTGTCCCTTTATTGCCTGCAGCAGTATACAGTGCGTCGTGTCTCCGCGCGTGTTTATATACCCTGTCCCTGTCAGGCTGAAGTAGCTGTTTTGATCCGTGAGATCGAGATTCCCGTTATTCCCCGTGGCCTGATCGTGACAATCATACGTGGCACACGTTTGGTCGAAGAGCGGTTGAACGTACCTTGAATAACTGATGGTGCCCGTATCCGGGAAGAAAATGCCAGCCCCGGTCGAGGGACCGACCACGTTCTTGCAAGAAGAGAGAGCGATGGCAAGCACGGCACCGACAAAGAGAGGAGAAGTGTAGAGATATTTCATAGCCTAATTTAATATTCCAGATTTCCGAATCAATGACAGGAATCCGTACCTCGGATTAATTGGCTTAAAAAAAGGAAGATAATTTCTTAAATTTATTCAATGAGAGCTCTTGTCTTCTTTTTCGCATTCAGCTTCTACATGGCGGTATCGAACGTCGACCCGAAGCCGATTGAGCCGGCGCCGATAGTCTACGTCATGCAAAGGAAACGGCTGAATCTTCCGAGGCGTCGCTGCTCAAACCTCAGGCGCATCGGTATTCCTGACTGAACCTTCGTCGCAATATTCTTCCGTTCTGTCCTCACAACCAGCACCTTTTGATGTAGCCGTCACACCTTCCGGGAAACTTTGACAGCGTCATCGGTTGTTGTGGCTCGAAAAGGAAAAATGCATGAAAATCGCCGTAGCAGCCTTGATCACCGTGGCGCTTGCTTCCTGCTCGAAATCCTCTTCCAGCAGCAACCCGTCCGGCCCCTCTTCATCGGACACGACAATAAGCTTTGCGAGCCAGGTACAGCCAATCTTCACGGCAAATTGCGCACTCTCGGGATGCCATGCCGGCTCCAGCCCCCAGCAGGGGCAAAACTTGACCGCCGGCGATGCATACAGCTACACCGTCAACATCACAAGTCACGAAGAGCCCGCATACAAACGAGTCGACCCTTTCAATGCCGACAGCAGCTACCTTTACTTGAAAATAACTGGGAGCCCATTGATCAGCGGTGTGCGCATGCCATACAATAAGCCGGCGCTGTCTCAATCCGATATTCAGACCATCCAGCAGTGGATTAACCAGGGCGCGAAAAATAATTGAGGGATTTGCCGTGCGTCATCGGGACATTTGACATCGAGGAGAAAGAAGACTTATTTCTGCCGGTTGTCAAAGAAATTTTTGAAAGAGCAGAATGCGGCGGCACAATTGCTGGAGAGAAGGTGAAAGTAATTCACTCTACACACGGGAACGATCTGTAAAGCGGGTCGTCAATACTGGACACCGGCTCAGTTTCAATTCGCGGGTCTCACCGCAGAGGCCCGAACCGCAAAGTGAAATAACATTCTCCCATGGATATGCAACCGGGACGCAATGCGGTTCAAAGCTGTGTCTGAATGCAACAGCACGTTTTCCTGGTGTCTCTGGAATACAGCCCTTCCATGGGAATTATATATTTTCTTCTTTGCGCCTTGGTGTCTCCCGTACATTAAAATTACAGAAGGATATACGGGATGCCGCAATTCGGCATTTGCGGTTAGATCCAAACCGAGCCACTACCGAAGAGCAGGGAAATAATGGAAAGCCGAAGAAGAAGGATGAGAAGAAACTCGAGGAGAAAACCAACGAGGTTGGAATAGACTTTGCGGGAATCGCTGAAAGAGCCGTCGTTCTTCATCACTGGCATCGGACCGGACCAGAAACTAGATAAGAGCATGCCTGTGAGCCGGATTTGATAGACGGAGGATCCGTAACCGTCCCGACATTCAGGATGTACACACCTGACGGGAGGTGGTTCCAGGAAGGATACGGCGTCGATCCCGATTACAGGGTCGTGGAAGATCCGGCACAGCCCGGCAAGGGAACGGACCAGCAGCTTGAGAAGAGCATCCAGGCGGTGATGCAGCTGCTCCAGGAACATCCGCCCGTCGCTCCGAAGCAACCGCCGTTCAAGAAAAGGTAAAAGTCAAATCAAGGTTTGGACAAATGAAAAGGCTGCTGTGAGTCCGCCGCAGCCTTTTTGATTGTTGATGATCGAATTTCTCAGCGAGTCATCCCCACTTCTGCATTATCTCTCCGAAGCATTCCAGCCCGCTTGCAAGCACGGTTCCATATCCGTGACCGGGCCTCGTCCAGGCGCCTGCGAGATAAAGATTTGCGATCGGCGTATCGTGTCCGAGCCGGCTGCTGCCTGAGTTGTCGACAGTCTGGTCCAGGCCGTATATCGCGCCGTGATAATTGTTCGTGTATCTCACGTTGGTTAAAGGAGTGCCGATCTCTTTTACCTCTATGGCCGCCGACAAGCCCGGCATGAGAGTCTTCTCGACCCTTTCTATAAGAATGTCCGCCAGGCGCTCCTTCTCCTTTTTGTACGCGGTCTTGTTGCCGTTGAAGTAGTCTGTCTCATAAACCTTCCATGGATCATAGCCCGTAAATGTTACTATGTTTATAGTATTCTTGCCGGCAGGAGAATACCCCCTGTACACATTGTCGTACAGGGTGAGCGCATATCCACCGTTCTCGAAGTCACCGCGCTGGGCAGCGAGATAACCCTCTTCCATGTCGTACCCGGTGTCGTAGAATATTTCGGAATCCTTTATCCCGAGCTTGCCAACAAGATCTTCCTTCAATCCCAGGAATATCTGGAACGATGACAAGCTGACGCTGTAATGATCCAGCTGGTCGAGGTAGGCGGACAGGTATTCCTGTTCATCGGTCAACTTCCGGAGCGTGTCGAAGGGATTTGCGTTCGATACTACGACCCTGGAGGTGAATTCATCACCCGAACTTGTGCGGACACCGTAGGCTGAATGATCTTTTATCAGGATCTTTGCCACCTGCGAATTCAACATCACTTTTCCGCCGCTGGATTCTATGAATTTCACCATCGCGTCGCTGATCTTCTGCGATCTTCCTATCGGGTAATATCCACCGCCGGTAAGATAACCGATTGCCGGCATGGCATAATAGAAACTCACGAGCTTGGAAGGAGGGAGTCCATAATACGCCCATTGTGCTGAGACTATGGCCCTCAACTTTTCATTCTTCAGTCTTGCGTCGAGCATGTCCTTCCATGTTCTGTTATAAAGCTTGGCAAGGAAAGGGAAGTCCACGGCAAAACGTTGCATATCCATTTGGCCTCTGGCGTCGGAGAGGCGTTGTATGTCGCCCGCCAACCCCTTCATGTCGCTGAACAATCCTTCAATCCCTTCCTTCTCTTCGGGGAAGAGGCCGGTAATGTTTTTAACATATGCCTGCAGATCTTTCTGCGGAACGGTAATGTCGTAGTCCGGGAAGATTACGCGATATAAATTGGGGTGCGGGACGAACTCCACTTCTTTGATTTCAGGGAAACCCGGGATGAGATTGTGCAATCCGTTTCTTTCGCCGACTGTCGTAGAATGGAGCGAAACGTCGAATGTGAATCCGCCCGGCCGTTCGAAGGCTGTCGCGTATCCGCCTGGCTTGTCATGCTTCTCGAGAACGAGCGCTTTAAATCCCTGTCTCGCGAATGCCGCGCCGCAGCTAAGTCCGCCAAGCCCGGAACCGATTATCACGGCGTCGTATTCATTGTCCTTTGTCAATGCCTGAACGCCTCTCGGCAGGGCACTCCAGTCGAGTGCCAGCATTCCCATGCTTCCGAGGACGTATTTCAGGAAATCACGCCTTTCAATCCCTTTTCCGCTCATTGTCATTCCTCCACTTATTATTTGTTGAAGCCGTCAAAGAAATTCACCGCCACTCCGGGGCTGAAATCCTCCCTTCAATGATACCGAGTGTTCGGTTCTTCTAATGAAGTTTGATTTTGTGCTTTTGAAGTTATGGTCGGGGAGTTATTTGGAGCTTGGCGTGCGGAATCCCTATGTTGTGCTTGCTCAAGACTAACCGGATTATTCTAATACAACAATATTGATTTTGCAAGTTGCCCCTCATAGTACAGAAAACGCAACTGCCTCGGGGAATCCGGGAGGTCTGTAGTTTGTTTTTACATAGGTCGATCAATAAGTTGATGTGGACGCAGGTTGGTTTGCCCGGTGTAGATTTGAGAATCGGGAGGTGATGAAATGAGCAATCAGAGGGAAAAATCGCTCGTTCGGGACTTATTGGAATTTGCCGGGGTTGAACTCAACGGAAAACGGCCGTGGGATATTCAGGTCCACGACGAGAGGGTTTATGAACGCCTGGTTTCTGAGGCTGAGTTGGGGTTGGGTGAATCGTATATGGCGGGATGGTGGGCTGCGGAGAAAGTCGATGAATTCATTTTCAGGATTCTTCGCGCCGATCTCCAGGACAAAGTGAAGCGTAATTTCAATATTCTCCTGCGGCTTGCGGCATTCAGGCTGACAAACATGCAGAAGAAGAGCAGGGCTTTCATTGTCGGTAGAAGGCACTACGATCTCGGCAACGAGCTGTTCACAAAAATGCTCGACAGGCGAATGAACTATAGTTGCGCGTACTGGAAAGACGCCGGGAACCTCGATGCGGCACAGGAGGACAAGCTGAAGCTGGTTTGCGAGAAACTTCGTCTTGAGCCCGGGATGAAAGTATTGGATATAGGCTGCGGATGGGGAGCGTTCGGTAAATACGCGGCAGAGAACTACGGTGTCGAAGTTGTCGGGCTGACTGTCTCGCGGGAGCAGGTAGCTCTCGGCAGGGAAATGTGTAAGGGGCTTCCAGTCGAATTCAGGCTTCAAGACTACAGGGAAACGGACGAGAAATTCGACGCGATCGTTTCCATCGGGATGATCGAGCATGTCGGGTACAAAAACTACCGGGATTATTTTGCAGTGTCCAACAGATGCCTGAATGAAGACGGCCTGTTCCTTTTGCACGCAATCGGAAGCCCACGATCTGTCAGAAGCACCGATGCGTGGACTCACAAATACATTTTCCCGAACGGCATGCTGCCGTCAGTTGCACAGCTGGCGAAGGCGATGGAAGGCTTGTTCATAATGGAAGACTTGCACAACTTCGGTGCGGACTATGATAAAACCCTGATGGCATGGTACGACAATTTCAGCAAGAGCTGGGATTCGCTGAAGGAAGCTTACGGGGAAACGTTCTTCAAGATGTGGAAATATTTCCTGCTTTCAAGTGCGGGCGCCTTTCGTGCGAGGAGCAACCAGCTCTGGCAGTTTGTTTTATCGAAGAAGGGCGTGCTCGGGGGTTACAGGTCGATAAGATGACAGCGGGTCCTGCAGCGCAAATAATGGCTGAGACTCAACCGCAAAGTAAACCGACAGAGGACTCACCTTTCTGTTCTTTGTGTAAATGAGAGGAGGTCTGTCTCTCCACCTCCTCATGTGCCGACAAGGTTCCTCCTTTGACAGCAGAGGTACGCAGAGTATTTCTATCCAGGAAGTCGGGTCGCGTGGAGTAAGATCAGCAAATCGGTTTCTCCCCGCGTTCCCTCTACGCTCTCATAGGTTAAATCCGGGAACGAGAAATTTGCGGCAGTGGTGTTAAATGTTGATGCCGAATACCGACCTTGCCAGGAGCCCGACGGCGTACGTAATTCCGACAGCGATGAGGAGAGTGACGAGGTTGGTAACAATTCTTCTCCGCATCCGCATCCCGGAAAGGAAGGCTATCACGGTCGAGATAAAAACCATGACGACTGCGGCAAATCCGAGGGACCAGAAAATATTTGTAGCTCCAAGAAGCACGGGAAGGACGGGCACAAGCGCACCGAAGAAATAGGACACACCGACCACCGATGCCGATTCGGCGGCGCTCGAAGAGCCGGCCTTTGCATCGGCCACCTTCCCCTCGATAAATTCCCTTTTCGCGGCCTCGACGCGTTCGACTTCCTTTTCGGAGTTCATCGCGCCGTAAGCGCCCGCCGCCATAGAAATCGACCCGGCAACGGCGACCGCAGCGCTTGCCGCGATTACCGCCGGTATGTTGGAGAGAGCGGCAAAGAAGCCCGAAACGGCACCGAGTATCTCGACAAGCCCGTCGTTCAACCCCAGGAAGATATCCCGCACACGCTCCGGATGGATGAGCCTTTCGCTTGCCGATGAGACTATCTCATCTTCGTGTTGGAATTCGTCTTCGAGGATCTTGCGCACCGCCTCGCCCGTCGGCGTCCCTTTGTATTTGTTCCAGACCGTTATGTATTTCCTGACTCCGTAGACCTCGATTGCTTCGAGGACCAGGTGAGTGCCGAGGTTCCCGAATATTCGGGCGACGGACGTCAGGACAGTCAGTTTCAACTTCCGCCTGAAATCGAGCTCGTTAATGTCTACGGAGAAGAAATCCTGCCAGAACTTGAGGTGTTTCGTCTCGGTCGGGATAAGCTGGTCGAAGAGCGGCGTCAGGTCATCAGGGACTATCTCGCGTATCTTTTTGTAGAGAGTGAGATCGAAAAGCTCGTCGAGGACGAGTTGCTTGCCAAGGTTCTGTTCCATGATAGTACAAATTAGAGAGTCTCAAACGATATTGCAACGGGACAGCTGCCCGGTGCCGCCCTGTCAGGGCAAGGAGTTGCTGCAATTAGTCAGCCGTTATTACCTGTAGTTTTTGTCGTCTACTCGACTCAGATCAAGCTCGTCGCTCAGGACGCCGACGGTTATGATGGCAAACGTGAAGACGGTGGTTCCCGGCTCAAGATGTCCGCCGAAGGCCTTGTCCGCACTGGTGAATGTGGCGTGTGCGTGGACGCGCCCTTTTATGACGTAGCCGTTCAAGCTCACAAGGTCAGCAGGGTCGGCCCTGTCTTTCACGAAGATATTCCTCGTTGGAAATCCTGTGTTGCTGACGACGTGATAATGGCAGGACATCACCGAGCCTGTGCCGGCAAGGAGGACCGCATTCTGAATGTTGTTGTCCTTGACAGCCTTCTCGAGCCCGGCTAGAAGGTCGGTCTTGTACTTCAGCCTGATCACGACCACGCGCTCGAATTGTCCGCCGACAGCGTACACGTCCGGCACCGAGTCGCTGTTAGGTCTGGAATCGTAATCCGAAGCGGGGCTCGTAAGTTCGGTCTTCGTCTCCTGAGCTCCGGCAAACCCGGCCGGGCCGATTAGAACCAATAGCAAAATAATTTTCCGCATACCCTTTTCCTCATTTTCTGTTTGTGATATTATAAAATCAACTGCCAGTAACCCACATCGATCCATCTGTTGTGTTTATAACCGACTTCGTAGAAATGCGCAACCTTTTTGAAACCGAACTTCTCGAGGAGCGCGATGCTTGCAGGATTCGGCAGAGCTATCCCCGAAATAACGGTGTGAAATCCTTTGGCTTTCAGAGCGTCCAGATGCGCCTCCTTGAGCAGTGTGCCGAGCCCCTTCCTTAAATATCCTGCATCGAGATAAGTCCCTGTTTCGACCGAATTGCGGTACGAGGCCCGGTCTCTCCAGCGCCGTGCGTATGTATAACCGACAACCTTACCTTCGTTTTCGCAGACCAGCCACGGGTAATCTACGGTCAGAGTTTTGATGCGTTCTTCCATCTCTGCAACTAGGACAGGAATCTCGTCAAAAGTTGCGGTGGAGTTCTTCACATATTCATTATAGATATTGCACAATGCTTCCGCGTCGCTCAGCCGTACTTCTCTGATCAATGTAAGCTCCTCTTATCATTCCTTTCGCAAAACTATAGTGAAGCGGAATTCGAAATGCAAACTGGGCGGATGATGAAAGGTCAGTCTGGTGTGGAGGTCGATACTCCGAGATTCTCCTTCGAATTGCGATGTTTTCGCTGCTTTTAGGGACATTAAAGTGGCCGCCTCTTAATCCGATAAATGAAATAGAGGATTATAGGCTGTTGTTCCCAGAAATAGTAATGATGCCGTATCCGGAAAAACATATCGACTTCGTTACGACTGTCGGACGGGTCGCGCCCGGACCGACCCATGGAAATACCAAGCGAGGCTAAGCCATGCTCAACGAAACCAGGAAGTTTCTCAGGAAATATTCTCTTCACCTCGGAATCGTTCTCATCGTCCTTTTCACGGTGATTGAAGTCGCCGGGTACCTGCAACTCATCGCTCCCGGCCTACAGTCCGTTTCGGAAGCGAGGCAACTTCTGGCGATTGGGATTATCGGGAGCGCGGTGACAATATGCGAACTCGCGATATTTATTCAGATTACGCTCCGTGCGCCGGTCGGATTTCTCTCTGACAAGGTGAAGCAGATGGCGGAGAAAGACTTCACTTCGTTGTCGACCGCCATGACTGAAATGGCGCACGGGAATCTAACGTCAAGGATAAAATTGGAATCGGGTGCGATCGGCACTTCGGTCAACGGTCGCGTAGGCGAGATGGTGCACGGGCTCAATTCGATTATTGAATATCTGAACGATGCCAGCAAGGAATTCAATTCTGCCACCGACAAACCATGCCAACGCTTCATCTATGTCGGCGCCGATTCGTATCTCGAAGGACAGGCTTGCGGCGAGGCGATGGGAAAGGCTCTCGACGGGAACGGGAAAGTGGCGATCCTGCTGGAGAAGTTCGATATCATCGGTCACGATCTGAGGCGAAAGGGATTCCAGAATGTGCTGCGCGAGAAGTACCCGTCAATTTCAGTCGTTGATTCGATCGAAACTAACCTGAATATTGAAACCACATACAGCGAAGCGAAGGCGCTTCTGAAGAAGCACAGCGATCTTGCAGGTATATATGTGACTTACAGCGGCGCGGCCGCGGCCAGGGCTGTCGTCGAGATGGGCAGGGCGGGCGCCGTAAAAGTCATCTGCCACGACCTTGCAGATGAGACGGTGAATTATGTGAAACAAGGAGTCATCACAGCGACGCTCTCGCAGGACGTCTTTGCGCAAGGCCACGACCCCGTTATCGGGATGTTCAACCACATAGTCGCCGGTTGGGAGCCGCAGCAGTCGAGGCTTCTGACAAGTATGGAGCTGGTTACTCGCGACAACTATTCGCAATATTGGCAGCCCGGTAAAGGGGCGATCGAGACTGAATCAATGGCAGCGCGAAGGCTGAAGCCCGTAAAGAGATCCAAGGGCACAATCAGGATTGCCGTACTGGGCCGTGATGGTGATCGTTTTTGGGTCTCCTTCAAGGCCGGGGTCGAGGCTGCGGCGGCCGAGTTGAGGAGTTTCAACGGGATCGTCGACTGGATTATCCCGAAGGGACAATTTGAAAATGGCGTGATCAATGTGAGCGCGGCAGTGTACGGGCCGGCGGTTGAAGACTGCATCAGGAAAAGATATGACGCGGTAAGCGTGGGGATTTTCGACAAAGACCTGGTCCCGTTCATAAACAAGGCTGTGGATCGCGGGATAGTTGTCTCGACTTTCAACAGCGAACCCTTGAGCCTCCGTGGAATATTTTCCACGCTTGTCAAGAGGTCGAAGAAGCTCCTGGGTCTCAGCCGAGATCTGGCAGGGACCGCTCAACAATCGGTGGAAGCGTCCAGCTATGCTTCGAAGACCATCCAGCAGATGGCGAAGAGCCTCAACGAAGAGGCGATGTCTATCAGTAACGCAAACGCCAACATGGAACAGATTTCAGCTGCTATCGACACTATAGCGCGCGATTCACACGAACAGAAAGTGGCGGTGGAAGACGTGTCGACTTCCGCCGTGGAAATATCCAAAGCGGTCAATTCGGCAAACGCGAGCGCAAATGCCGTGGTTTCAGCCTCCTCAGAAGCCATAAGAGTATCGAAGACAGGTGCCGGAGCTGTAATGGAGAACCTGGAACAGATGAAGAAAATCGAAGAGACTGTAGCCGCATTTGCCGTAAAGATCGAAGGGATGGCGAAACGTTCCGAACAAATCGAAGGTATAATCGAAAGTATAGAACAGATTGCCGAGCAGACTAACCTGCTGGCCCTGAATGCAGCAATCGAAGCCGCGAGAGCGGGAGAACACGGCCGCGGTTTTGCCGTCGTCGCCGATGAGGTGAGAAACCTTGCGGAGCGCTCGGCTGCTGCGACCAAGGAAACGTCCGGGCTGATAAGCAGGGTTCAGGAAGACATCGGAGACGCGAGCAAATCGGTGAAGTCGATCGTCGAAAAAGTGAAGGACGGCACCAAAATGGCCTCCGAATCGGGTGAGGCGATCAACTCGCTCCTTTCGTCTTCGGAGAACATGAGCAAACAGGTCGATGTCATGGCCGGTGCGAATAGCGCGGTGGTCAGGATCATGTCGGGTTTGCTGAAATCGATTGAAAAGATTTCTGCCGTCGTCGATCAGAACATGAGCTCGACGGAGGAACTGAGTTCAAGTGTGAGGCACACGGTCGAGATGATCAACAACATCGCCGGAATCAGCAGAGCCAACGCCGAGACTATCAA
>JAJYJD010000194.1 GCA_021789755.1 Bacteroidota bacterium | reverse complement strand
AAAAGCAACCGTAATTAGAACGCTTACTAAATTGTTAGCTTGTTCAGGCGGGCTGCGGGGATTAATTTGGTATCACCTAAAGAAAGGAACCCACAATGGAGATCAAGGGAAAAACAGTCCTTGTTCTAGGCGGATGGGGCTTGGTGGGCTCAGCAATCTGCCGAAAACTTGTGCCGGAGAAACCGGACAAGATCATCGTATCCTCACTTTTGAAATCCGAATCGTTAGAAGCAGTAACGCAGCTCAGGCATGAATACCCGGACCACGATCCCGACTTCTTCGTTCCGTATTGCGGGAATATTTTCGTACGCGAAGAGTTCAAGGATTTGCAGCGGGAGGAAATCCTCGGCAACCCCGAACGCCGTCGTGTGCTCATAGCCGATACCCTTGGAGAGCTCTCCGAGGAAGTCATCAAGTCTAGCACGATATACAATCTGTTGACAGATTACCGCCCGGAAGTGATCATAGACTGCATCAATTCTGCCACCGCGATCGCATATCAGGATCAGTTCCAGTCGAGCCGTTCCCTTCTGAAAGAGCTCGACAAGGCGAAGGAATCGAAAGAGAACATCCTCTACGATTCCGTCGAAAGACTTCTTTGCACTCTCTACACGCCGCAGCTCATCAGACATATCCAGCTTCTTTACAGGTCGATGCATGACGGCGGCACGAAGATTTACATGAAGATCGGGACAAGCGGCACCGGCGGGATGGGATTGAACATCCCGTACACTCACAGCGAGGAGAAACCGAGCAGCGTACTGCTCAGCAAATCCGCTGTCGCTGGGGCGCACACCCTTCTGATGTTTCTCATGGGGCGCACTCCCGACGCTCCGATAACTAAGGAGATCAAACCGACAGCCGCGATCGCCTGGAAGCGCGTCGGTTTTGGCGAGATCAAAAGAAGAGGCAAGCCCATCATGCTTCAGGACTGCTCTCCGGACGACCCGTACCCGATCGGGCAGAATCTGGAATTAAAGTCCGCCGAGAAGTCAAAAATGACCGATGAGCCGCTCCGATCCGTATTTGTCGACACCGGTGAGAACGGTCTGTTCTCACGGGGTGAGTTCGAGGCGATTACGACGCCCGGCCAGATGGAATATGTAACGCCCGAAGAAATTGCCGAGGATGTCGTCTACGAAATAAAAGGCGGCAACACCGGGCACGACATCATCAATGCCCTCGACAACGCCACGCTTGCCCCGACCTACCGTGCCGGATACATGTTCCACTCCGCCTTTTCAAAAATGAAAGAGCTGGAAAAGGAACATAATGTCGACAGCGTCGCCTTTGAATTGCTCGGACCGCCCCGCCTTTCAAAACTCCTCTACGAGAGTTATCTCCTCTCGAAGCAGTACGGCAGTTTCGCGGGAGTGGAAAAAGCGACCCCTGAAGATATGTCCGACGCACTCCTGAAAATGATCAAAAAGAACAAGAAGCTCCGGTCCGAAATCATCTCCATAGGAATACCGATTCTGCTTCCCGACGGTAACAGTCTCCTGCGAGGCGAAGAGATAAAAATCCCGCCGTTCAGAGGAGAGAGCAGGCTCCCTTCGAGTCAGAAGTCGATCGATGCATGGGCCCATGACGGCTGGGTGGATATCCGGGTCTCCAACATGGCCCTTTGGAAAGAACGGCTCAGAGAAATCGTGCAGATGACGGAACCGATTCCGGTAGGAGACACAAGCTCCCGCTTCATTTACACGAAAGAGTACTGGAACAATTTCGAGACGCTTGAGCCCGGCAGGATTGTCGGCTGGATATTCTCATATGAGGAAAAAGGCTTGAGGATGAAGGCGTGATGCAAAATCAGAAGTCAAAGGTAAAAAGACAGAAAATGTGGGACGGTAGGACCCCGATGACATGATCCTTTTGACTTTTGCCTTTTGAATTGAAGCTACTCGTACCGCAACGATTCGATCGGATCGACGGAGGCCGCTTTGTAGGCCGGATAGACTCCGAACGTCACGCCTACCATGGAACAGACCACCAGGCCAATTATTGCCCACTCCAGCGGAAAGGCAGCCTTCATGTGGAAGGCGAGCGCTGCAAGATTTCCTCCCAGGATACCCAGCAGTACTCCAACGACGCCTCCGACTTCGCAGAGTACAACGGCCTCCAGAAGGAACTGCATCAGGATATTCCGCTTCGTGGCTCCGATGGATTTTCTGACACCTATTTCCCTCGTCCGCTCGGTCACACCGACCAGCATGATATTCATGATTCCTACGCCGGCCGCCAGCAGCGCGATGGCGCTGACCACGATCGCGCCGAGCCGGACATAGCGGGTTATGTGATTGAACTGGTCGATTAGAGAAGCATTTGAGATTACCTCAAAATCATTCGGGCTTCCCGGCGGAACCTGCCTGATTGTCCTGAGTATTCCTTCAACCTGCTCTTCAGTGGCGTTGAACTCTTTCTGATCGCGCGCTTGAACATATATGTCCAGGCTTCTCCTGTGGCCGTAACGCGCGAAAAAAGTGGTCAGGGGAATCATCAAATACGGGTTCCCCTCACCGAGTACATTTCCCTGATCTTTGATGACGCCGACAACGCGGTATCCAATGCCGTCGATCTCCACGTCCCCGCCGAGCGGATCGGAATGCGGGAAAAGAGCTTTTGCCATATTGGGATCTATGACGCAAGCGAGACGATCGACGTCCAGGTCGCTTTGTGTGAGAGTGCGCCCTTCCCCGATCGGTTTGTTCTGAGCTTCAAAGATATCCGGTGTGACGCCGAGTAAATCCACGTTGGGATTTGTAATCTGTTGACCGTGCGAAGCCGTCAGGCCTCCTTTGTCTATCATTGCTCCGACACTTCCCGCCAGTGTCGCGTCGTTTTTCAACCTGGTCACATCTTCGTACGTCAGGTCCTTTCTGTTCCAGTACTTCACCCACCATCCAGGACCGCCCGCGTGAAAAGCCGGAAATTTCGTGATCTCAAAGACATTTGAACCCAGTGAATTCAACCTGCTTTCGATCGAGTCCTGCATGACCTGCATCGCCGTTGTGACCGCTATAATTGAAAACACGCCGACGACAATCCCGAGCAGCGTAAGTATTGACCTGAGTTTATTCGAACGGATGGCCGCCAGCGCCATCAGGAAACTTTCGGACAACCTCGACCAGACGGTGCTTCTACTCATATCTCAGCGCCTCCACCGGATCCAGTCTTGATGCCCTGAATGCCGGCACGATTCCCGAGATCACTCCGACGATCAACGAAATGAATATCCCCAGCATCGCCAACGATACCGGCATCGTCGTCGGAAGAAACTTATCGACAAGCATGCTGAGCGGATATGAGAATCCCAGACCTATCAATCCGCCGCCGAGGCAAATGAGCGATGACTCGATCAGGAACTGAACCAGTATTGTCCGCCGCTTCGCTCCCAGCGCTTTACGTATTCCAATTTCCTTCGTCCGTTCAGTGACGCTTACGAACATGATGTTCATTATACCGATTCCGCCCACGAAAAGAGACAGCGCCGTTATGAACAACCCGACAGCCCCGATCACTCCCGCGATCTTGTTGAAAGCATTGGTGAGGAGGTCCTGCTGGTTTATCGAAAAATCATCCGGCTGGAACGGAGAAAGCCCGCGGACCTTCCTCATTATTCCGCGGATCTCTTCTTTCGCGTCCGCCATCTCTTTCGGATTCGCCACGCGCGCCTCTATCGTGGGAAAGAAATGCCTCCCATATATATTCTGAAACTGTCCGATGGGTATGATCACTTCGTTATCGAGGCTGAACATGCCCATGAAACTTCCCTGTTTACTCCTGACCCCGATGACCCTGAAAGAAAGCCCGTCGACCTTGATGGTTTTCCCGACGGGGTCCTGGTTCGGGAAAAGCTGGTCGGCAACATCGGACCCAAGCACCGTCACCGGCATGTTGCCGCGGCTCTCTACGTCGGTGAAGAAGCGGCCTTCGGTGAAGTCCATGTTCGCGACATATGCATAGTCTGACGTCGTTCCTTCGACCTGAACGTTTTGGGCGGACCTGTTCTGGTAGACAATCGTACCGAGTCTCTGGACGACCGGAGCGACGGCCGCCAGAAGCGTCGCATCCCTTCTTATATCATTTGCGTACGACACTTCCATCTTCCGCCTGTCCCGAAATTTCCACCATTCACCGTCGTTCAACCAGGGCCACTTCTGCACATACAGGACGTCGGCCCCGATCGACGAAATGCTCGCGTTAAAAGCCTTCGTCAATCCCTCGATAGCCGAGCCCATCAGTGTAACGGACACTATCCCGATAATTATTCCGAGCATTGTGAGAACGGCCCTCGCCTTGTTTGCCATCAGGGCCGCGAAGGAGAGCTTGAGCCCTTCCTTTATTTCTACGCCGAATGTCATAACTTCATTTCCCTTGTTGTAGCAACTATCTTACACTCAAAACTCTGTCCCGCCTTTTCAAGCGCCGCCCCGTTCATCTCAACATCGTTCATCAAACCCGGAGTTCCTCAGACCGGCGCCGCGATGATGCGAAGAAACATACGCATAAGCCGATACAAAATATTCTGATGAGTTTACCGGGCACCGCCGGTTGAACGAGCGAATGGCGCTCACACGGAATTCAGCCGGGTTGTATTCAGAGGCCGTTTCAATGATGACGCGGTGAGTATTCATTGGGCGGGTAACTTAACCTGTTATGAGTGTCGACCCGACACTCTTCTTCGAGCGGAATTGCCGGCAGACTTTTCGGGAGTGGTTGAATTTCCGCGTCTTCACCCGCGCGAAGATCCGTCCGCGGAGACGTGATGGTTTTTTCATATCAAATGGTCCTTCTGAATGTTGGGCCGGGGCCCGAGGATACAGGCGCCCGCAGCCGCTGAAAACCAAAAACGGGAAACGGAAGAACTACGCACCGGCTTCCCTCCCCGCCTTCGGATTTAAGTCGTCAGTATTTCAATCTCTCAATCCCGCGCAAAGCGGGATCTCATCATTATTCGTAACGCAACGATTCTATCGGGTCTACACTCGCTGCCTTGTAAGCCGGATAAACCCCAAACGTAATTCCGACCAGAGAACAAACAACCAACCCGATTATCGCCCAGTCAAGCGGAAATGCAGCTTGCATGTGCAACGCAAGCGCGGCTAGATTGCCTCCGACCAGTCCGAGCAAAATCCCGACAATGCCGCCGACTTCGCAGAGAACGACTGCCTCGAGTAGAAACTGCGTGAGGATATTTCGCCTCGTTGCTCCCACCGATTTTCGCACGCCGATTTCCCTGGTCCGTTCGGTTACCCCCACGAGCATGATGTTCATGATTCCTACTCCGGCCGCCAGGAGCGCGATGGCGCTCACTACGATCGCTCCGATCCTGACGTAGAACGTTATCTGGTGGAACTGATCGATGAGCGACTCGTTTGAGATTATCTCAAAGTCATCGTCCTTACCCGGCTGCACATTTCTCATGGCGCGCAGAATCCCCTGGACCTGCTCCTGTGAAGCCTGGAAGACATTCTGATTGACAGATTGCACGTATATGTCCAGGCTCCTCTCTTTTCCGTAGCGGGCGAAGAACGTCGTGATCGGGACCATCATGTAGGGCTGACCACCACCGAGAACATTCCCTTCGTCCTTGATCGTACCGATCACTCGGTATCCGATGCCGTCCAGTTTTACCATTTCACCCAGCGGGTCGGAATGCGGGAAAAGAGTCTTAACCAGGTTGGGGTCGATTACGCACACCAGGCTTCCCGTTTCGAGATCGCTCTGGCTTATCGGTCTTCCCTCGTCGATCTTCTTGTTTTGCGCAACAAAAATATCGGGAGTAATGCCGTCAACGCTCACGTTCGGATTAGTCTTCTGATCCTGATATTGGACGATCTTTCCCCATTTGTCCGCTTCCGCTCCGACACTGCTCGCAAGAGTCGCGCGCTCTTTCAATTTCATTACCTGCTCGTACGTCAGGTCTTTTCGGTTTCTGTATTTCGCCCACCACCCTGGGCCGCCGGCATGAAAAACCGGGTACTTCGTTATCTCGAACACATTGGACCCCAATGAATTCAACTCGCTCTCTATTGAATTTTGCATAACTCTCATTGCAGTCGTAACGGCGATTATAGAAAATACGCCGATGACAATTCCAAGGAGTGTTAGGATCGACCTGAGTTTGTTTGATCGTATTGCCGAGATAGCCATCATGAAACTCTCAGACCATTCCGACCAGATGAAACTCCTATTCATATCTCAATGCCTCCATCCCGCACGGCGGGATCTCGCCTCTATTCATAACGCAGAGCCTCGACAGGGTCTAGCTTTGATGCTCTCATGGCAGGGATAATTCCGGATACGACGCCGACCAGAAGAGAAATGATTATGCCGGTGATCGCGATTGAAATCGGCAGCGAAGTAGGAAGGACCTTATCTACGAGCATGCTCAGAGGATATGAAAATGCGAGCCCTATCAATCCGCCACCCAGACAAATCAACGAAGACTCGATCAGGAACTGTACGAGTATTGTCCGCCTTCTTGCACCGAGTGCCTTCCTGACGCCGATCTCCTTAGTCCGTTCGGTAACGCTTACGAACATAATATTCATGATGCCGATGCCGCCGACGAAAAGGGACAGCGCCGTTACAAACAGGCCCACAGCACCGATCACACCCGAGATTTTATTGAATGCACTCGTCAATAAATCCTGTTGATTTATGGAGAAATCATCGCCCTGGGCGGGAGAGAGTCCCCTGATCTTTCGCATTACTCCGCGCAGTTCCTCTTTCGCAT
>JAJYJD010000193.1 GCA_021789755.1 Bacteroidota bacterium | reverse complement strand
CAAGGTCCGGCATTATCGCGGCGAAGCTACTTCGAATCCCTGTCGTGTCAGGATTCGACTACGAGCATACGGAGTTAAGAATTCTCTTCGGGCTCAGCGATCTCGTGCTCGCACCGGAGGCCCTGAAGGACAAATTCAAGGAGAGTAAAACCATCAGATTCTACCCGGGAATCAAAGAACAAGTATATCTTTCCGATAGCAACCCAATGGAATGCAGGAAAAGTCCAGATTTAGGCTTTCCCTTTGAAAGCAAAATACCTTTAGTTGTTCTCAGGCCGCCGAGCTTCGTTGCTAACTACCACTCCCCGGACAGTGACGTGATCTTTTTAGAGGTGCTTAGGACATTGCGGGATTCACGATGTACTATTGTATTTCTTCCAAGGTCGGCTGAGGACACGAAGAAAGTTGAGGACTTCATTAAAGGCCCCTCGACAAAATGCCACTTCATAGTTCTTGATAAACCTGTAAATGGAAGGGCCCTGATATGCAAGGCTGACCTTGTTATCTCGGGGGGTGGGACTATGCTTCGAGAGGCAGCAATACTTAATACTCCCGCATATAGCATCTTCTGCAGCGAACCGCCTCTGATCGATCTTGAATTGGAACAAAGCGGGAAACTTCAGTTCATAAGGAAAACCAGTCATTTATCTAAGCTGAAAATAGAGAAGAAGAAAAATTTTGACCATGGGTCGCCCGTAAGCCGGGAGGCACGTGAATTCATAGTTCAAGCTATCCTAGGTTTTGTATCCTAAAAGGAATTGACAATGAAAGTCCCATTTCTTGATTTGAAAGCCCAATATCATTCCATTAAATACGAAATTGATGAAGCTATACTCGGTGTCCTTGAAAGCTCTTCGTTCGTGCTCGGCAAGCCGGTGTCGGAATTCGAGCAGGCATTCGCCAAAGTGCACGGAGCGAACCACTGCATCGGTGTAAGCTCAGGCACCGACGGCAACCATACGGTCTTATGGGGACTCGGGATCGGGCCGGGAGACGAAGTCATTATACCCGCGAACACTTTCATTGCCACCGCCTGGGGTGCCACGCTCTGCGGGGCGATCCCTGTCTTCGTCGATTGCCACCCTGAAAGCTATAATATAAATCCCGAAAAGCTCGGGGAGGCAATCACCCCAAGGACAAAGGCGATAGTCGCCGTACACCTTTACGGACAAGCGGCTGACATGGATGGAATGAGTGAGCAATTATCAATGATCAATTATCACTCGGAGGAACCGGGGGTTTTTGTTCATCGGAATACCGGTCAGAGGATCTACTTGGTCGAGGACTGTGCGCAGTCACATTCAGCTCAATACAAGGGAAAGAAAGTCGGTGCCCTCTCGAAAGCTTCGTCCTGGAGCTTCTATCCGGGCAAAAACCTTGGCGCGTATGGAGAAGCAGGCGCGGTCATGACTAACGACGACGAACTCGCCCGGAAATTCCGCAAGATCAGGGATCATGGTGCCAGCCGGAAATATATCCACGAGATGTACGGGCATAACTACAGGATGGAAGGAATCCAGGGTGCCGTCCTGGGAGTGAAGCTCAAACACCTGGAAGAGTGGAACGGCGGGAGAAGGAGAGTCGCTGCCAAATACAAACAACTCTTACGTGATGTTGATCAGATCGTGCTGCCTAAGGAAATGGAATACGCCGGGCATGTTTATCATCTTTTCGTAATACGAGTTAAGGGGGAAAGGTCAAAGGTCAACGGTGAAAGGGCTGCTCTAAGAGACCAGCTGCAGAAATTCCTGACCGATAGGGAAATTTCGACGGGCCTGCATTATCCGGTCCCGCTCCATATGCAGCCGTGCTTCTCACACCTTCGATACAGGAAGCGGGATTTCCCGGTCGCCGAAGAGTTGGCGGAAACCGGCCTTTCTCTGCCTATTTACCCTGAGATGACAGACGAACAGGTGGAATACGTAGCCGGCTCAATAAAGGATTTCTTCAAACCGAGAAGTATCGCCGGGGAGTACGATCACTACAAAGCCGAGAGAACTACTCACTCGT
The DNA here is from genome assembly GCA_021789755.1 of Bacteroidota bacterium. Taxonomy (GTDB): domain Bacteria; phylum Bacteroidota; class Ignavibacteria; order Kryptoniales; family JAKASW01; genus JAKASW01. The sequence goes on along the minus strand of JAJYJD010000193.1, from coordinate 4,782 downwards.
GAAGGCTAATCTTCAAGTCTAGTTGTCCAACCTGAACTCAGTCCCTACAATTGCGGATGAAATTCTAGTCCGATACTGATGCGTATTGGGAAATATAAGTTCACGCTGCTAGTCATCGATATCGTCGTCGTGATGACAAGCTATGTCGGGGCGGTATTGGAGCGTTTCGGACGCCTGACACCAACCGAGTTGGCGGTCCCATTGATGCTGGCGGCGCTTGCGGTCTTCAGCTTCCAGAACAACAGTCTGTACAAGGTGAACATATTCCTTGACCGCTCGGCATCAGCCGTGCTCCTGATAAGATCCATGCTCGTCTTATTTGCCGCCTATTTAGCCCTTGGATTCATCTCGCGCTTCACTTTGATAGCCCCGAGCAGGCTCGCCTTCTTATATTTTGGGGGGAACAGCCTGGTGGTATTCGGGATTTACCGTGTCCTTCTCCTTCCGAGTATCTTCGGGACGCTGAGCTCTCAGGGGATCAGGAAGCGTAAAGTTGTCGTGATCGGCACAGGGGACCTGGCGAAGGAATTTGCCTCATCTGTCAAAGACGACAAGCGCCTGGGCATAGATATACTCGGCTTTATCGACGATGTCCTTCCATCCGGCACGGGAATTCTTAACGGGTACAAAGTCATTGGGGACACACTGGCACTTAAGTCGATCGTCAGGACAAATTCCTGCGACGAGCTCGTCATAGCTGCGGACGACGTTTCCAACACTCGGCTAATGTCACTGATGCGACAGGCGAAGGACACGGGGGTAGCCGTTAAAGTGGTCTCGAGCTTTTTTAAGACCGTAGGAGACGCTACGATTACCGAATCTTACACTATCCATCCTGCGGCAACAATCACCCGCGGCTTATATTCGCCGATTACCATCTTCTACCAGAGAGTATCGGATTACATTGCGGCATCTTTCGGATTGTTGATCCTTTCGCCGCTCTTTTTTCTGGCTGCCGTAGCTATCAAGGCAACTTCGAGAGGTCCGGTCTTCTATCGTCACAAACGCGTCGGCAAGAACGGGAAGCTTTTCGATATGTACAAGTTCCGCTCGATGTACTCAGAGGACCGGGAAGACGAGAAGAGAAAGAAAATGATGGTGGAGTTTATAAACGGACACAGCAACGGGAATGGCGACGGCAAAGTAGTAGATTCTTCAAGAGTCACACCCGTGGGTCGATTTCTCAGGAAGACTAGCTTCGATGAACTTCCGCAATTGATAAATGTGCTGAGGGGAGAGATGAGCCTCGTGGGGCCGAGACCAGTACTCCCGTACGAATTTGAGGCTATGAAAGAGTGGCATCACGAACGCGAAAAGATTCTCCCGGGATGCACCGGCTTCTGGCAGGTATACGGGAGGGGTAAGACGTCGTTCGACAACATGGTAGTCATGGACATTTACATGATAGAAAACATGTCACCCTGGCTATATGTCCAGCTGATGCTCAAGACTGTCACAGTGCTTCTCCTGGGGAGAGGCGCGAAATAACATTTAACGGAAGGGGCAATAAGATGAAAATAGGTGTAGTCGGCTTAGGTTATTGGGGACCAAACCTCGTGCGTAATTTCAGTGCCGCCGAAAAAGTCGAGTCGGTCGTCGCCTGTGATGTTGACCAACGCCGATTACAGTCTGTCGGGAAGAAATTTCCTACGGCGGTGCTGGAGCCGGACATCAAACGACTCTTTTCGGATGACAGCATCGAGGCTGTCGCCATCGCCACCCCGGTCTCCACGCACTTCCACCTCGCCAAGGAAGCGATGGAGAATGGCAAACACGTCCTCCTTGAAAAGCCCCTCGCGGCAACCACGGCGGAAGCTGAATACCTGGTCAATCTGGCAATAGGGAAAGGCCTTGTCTTGATGGTCGATCATACATTTATCTATACTGGCGCGGTCAGAAAAATGCGCCAGCTCATCGACGACGGCGAGATCGGACGCGTCAGCTACTTTGACTCGGTCAGAGTGAACCTCGGACTTTTCCAGCACGATGTGAATGTCGTGTGGGATCTGGCAACTCATGATATTTCGATAATGCATTACCTGGTCCATGAAAGGCCGGTATCCGTGGCAGCCTTCGGGTCCGCCCACTATAATGGCCACGAGGACGTCGCTTATGTCGTCGTGAACTTCAATGACGGTCTTATGGCTCACTTCCATGTGAACTGGCTCGCGCCGGTTAAGGTCCGACAGATATTGATCGGAGGCACGAAGAAGATGATCATGTACGATGATGTCGAGCCGAGTGAGAAGGTGAAAGTGTACGACAAAGGCGTCACGGCAGCTACGAGGGAGGGAATTTATGATACTTTAATCCAATACAGAACCGGAGACATGTATGCACCTCACCTCGACGGAGCCGAGGCACTGTCGCTGCTTTGCTCGAATTTCGTGGGGAGCATCGCGCGCGAGACCTCTCCTGAGACCGACGGTAACGCAGGTCTCGAAGTGGTTCGCATTCTCGAGGCCGCCGACAAGTCTCTCAAGAACCATGGAGCCCTGGTCACTTTAGATTGAGGAGTCACCGCGTTGAATTTCACTGAAGAATACCTGCGCACAAACTTCATCAGAATTTCCGAGGATGTGAAACTCGGAGACAACGTGAGGATTTTCGGGTTCGCGAACCTTTACGGCTGCGACGTCGGGGACGATACGAAAATTGGCGCGTTCGTCGAGGTACAAAAGGGCGTCAAGATAGGAAAACGTTGCAAGATCTCGTCGCATACCTTCATTTGTGAGGGAGTGACAATCGAAGACGAGGTCTTCATCGGGCACAACGTTACTTTCATCAACGATCTTTACCCGCGCGCCACCAACGGGGATGGCAGCCTGCAGACCGAGTTGGACTGGAAGGTAACGCCGACTCTAATCAAGAAAGGGGCCTCCGTCGGTTCATCTGCTACAATTCTTGCAGGCGTAACTATCGGCGAAGGTGCCATTGTCGGCGCGGGTGCCGTTGTCACCAAACATGTCTCCCCTCACACTATCGTCGCGGGCGTACCGGCGAAAATGATTCGGAAATTAACCTAATACGCCACACTTCGGCTTATTTTCCTATTACAATTTGTATGACGAGCTATATGATCAGATCTCCCGCCGGCCAATTCATCCCCGAAATGTTTTTGTCGCCCTGGCATTGCCGGATTTCAGTTCACACCTACCGCCTTGCTCCCCCTCTCTTCTTCGAAAGAGATGGGAAGAAACGGTTTGAGTCAGGCACTCCCGCACTCATCATTACCTCTATAGAATAATCCTCATGCGCAGAGAAAAAATTTTAGTGGTGGCACAGAACCCGGCACGGTCCTGGATCGAGACTGCCCTTAGAGAAGAGAAGTTCGAAGTCTGCACGGCCACCGACGGGTACCATGGCATACTGGAACTTTTCAAGCCGGACCGGCCGAACCTCGTGATCAGCGACCTTACACTCCGGGAACGCGACGCCCTCGATCTTCTCCAGACTGTCAAAGACGCCGACCGTGAAATACCTGTTATAATGTTGACTGCCGGCGAGGAGCTGTGGCCGATAATAGAAGCGATGGAACGGGGCGCTTACGGCTGCATCGAAAAACCTGTCGAGATCTGCAAACTCCAGCAGATGATCGCTGAGGCTCTCGACATCAGAGACCTTCCGGGCGGCAACGGAACCGACAAACCGAAACTTGCCGAAGAGTGCGAACTTGGCCGCGTCATCGTAGGCGATTCGCACGAAATGTTCGACATACGGAATAAGATCAGGCTGATCTCATCCAGAAGGAGCAGCGCGCTGGTAGAAGGCGAGAGCGGAGCCGGCAAGCGGCTGGTATCCAGGGCGATCCACGATTCCGGCGTCACCAGGGGCCACCCCTTCGTCGCGGTGGACCTCCCCGCATTGCCTGAACCGCTTCTAGAAAAGGTCCTCTTCGGAGAGGTGAAACGAACACATTTCGGTCAGTCGAAAGACAGCAGAGGCTTGTTCGAGATTGCCGGCGCGGGTACGATACTCCTGAACGGCGTTTCGGAAATCTCGCCGGATGTCCAGGAGAAACTCCTCAGAGTGCTCGAGAGGAAAGTCTTTGAACCGGTCGGCGGCAATACTGCAATACCGGTCAGGGCAAGGGTGCTCGGCACATCCGGGAAGAATCTACGAGAGCTCGTGCGCAGCGGCCAGTTCAGCGAACACCTTTTCTACCGGATAGCCCACTGCCTGATCAACATCCCGCCTCTTCGCGAACGGAGAAAGGACATCCCCAGGCTTGTTATCCACCTTCTGCGGAAGACGAACAAAGAGCTTCACAAGAACGTGAAGAGAATCCCGCCGGAGACCCTGGAGATTTTGCAGAACCACGCCTGGCCGGGGAACGTAAGGGAATTGGAAAATGTGCTGGCGCGCGCGATTGCCGCAGCGGAAGGGGACGAATTGCAAAAGAAGTATCTGACTTTCCATGACAACGGGAAGCAGGGATTCCCGGCAGACCCGCAGAAGCTTAGCCTTGACTCGGCGGAGAAGGACCATATTAAACATGTTCTCGACCAGACTAACTGGGACAAGAGAAAAGCAGCCAGGCTGCTGAATATTTCAAGACAGACTCTTTACAATAAAATAAGGACATACAAGATAGTGCCTGAGTAGACGCACGTTTTCCGCCCTCCATAATACCACCCCGATTTTTCCCCGCCTTTCCCCCTCCTCTTGTCGGCATGGTTGTTCGCCGGCAATCCAATTCGAAAATCCCAAACAAGAAGCAAACCAATTTGATTCTGCCCGCTCTACTCCGAAAGAAGGGTTGAATAGGAACACGCCTCCCCT
>JAJYJD010000192.1 GCA_021789755.1 Bacteroidota bacterium | reverse complement strand
ATTCAACATTTTTGTCGACCCGGAAGCCGCGGACTTCATACTCAACAATGGCGTCAGAGTGAAGTTCGTCCCGCTCGATCTGACCGAACGGCTTTTCATACCACGCGGCATCTTGAACAGCCTGCTCGGATCCTCGGCGAAAACGAATCAAAAGCTTACAAGATTGCTTCAGAAGGCGCTGCATTTCTATGTCAGGTACCATCGTGAGAATGATAAACTGGACGGGTGTTATCTGCACGACCCTGTAGCCATGGCGGTTGCGGTTAATCCGGCGTGGTTCAGGTTCATCGATTCGTCCGTTTCAGTGGAAACGAAGGGGGAACTCACATCCGGCATGACAGTGGCGGATTTCAGAAAAGTTCGCCGAAGGGGCAATTCCGAAGTCGCAGTTTCGTTCGACGCGAGAAAATTCCTCCGCGATTTTACACGTAAGGTGTTCGGGGCGCCTCTCGACTCGAATGTCCTCGCAAAGCAATGCCTGAAGAGCCGCTTCTCTCAGGAATTCAGCAACAGACTTCCTTATTCCTGTTCATAGATGTCCATAGAATTCATCGATGTACAGAAAAGATTCGGAGACACCGTCGCCCTCGACTGGGTTTCGTTCAAGGTTGAAAAGGGTGTTGCATGCGGATACATTGGCCCGAACGGAGCAGGAAAGACAACAACCGCACGGATAATCGTCGGCCTGGAAAGAGCCGATTCCGGTGTAGTCAGGGTAGGCGGCCTCGATGCTTCGAAAGAGAAGGCAGAAATCCAGAAACGGGTCGGATATATCCCGGAATCCCCGAGACTTTACGAATCGCTGACACCGCTCGAAACAGTGGCCGTGGCGGCAATGCTGAGGAAATATGATAAGACCAGGGCGATCAGGAAACTGGAAATCCTCGCCGAGATATTCCTTCATAAGGAATTTCTAAAAAAGCCGGTGAGTTCTCTTTCGAAAGGAACGAAGCAGAAAGTTGCAATCAGTCTGGCACTGCTCTTCAACCCGTCGATCCTCGTGTTCGACGAGCCCACCGACGGATTGGATGTTCAGGCAGTCGTCTCACTTAAACAAATCATCAAGCGTTTCACCGATCTCGGCGGAACGGCGTTCTACAGTTCTCACCTTCTCGATATAGTCGAGGGCGTGTGCAGCGAAGTATACTTCATAAACCGCGGCAAGATCGCCGGGGAATTCAGGAAAGAGGATTTCGAAGGGAAAAGAGGTTATCTTGAGAACGCACTTGTGGAGAGTATTGGAACAAAGAATGAGCAAGAGTTGATAGATGCATTCTTTGAAAACGCGGAGTAGCTTTGTTTTCATCCTACTTCTGTACCTTTCGTCGGATGCCTGCTCACAGATAGATAACGCAACGAGTATTTTGCCCACCGATTCGGTCATAGCCGGCTTCACCCAATCCCTCAGTACATTGAACTGGATCGGCAACCTTAACAAACAATGGACTTCTGAGAACTTCTCCGCTTCAATCAATGAAAACTTCCACTCTGTGATGATCAAGTCGTCACCGAACCTGATCAGGGACGATCAAAACTTCCTCGGCCGGTTCAACCGGCGGATCCACGGTGATTTTTTCGGCTTTGCGGGATTCCAATCGGACTACGTAAGTGACAACAGACAGATCGGCCTAAACTCCGTCGGTGCATCAGAGCTGCTCGGCGGCCTCTTCTTCAGAAACGGGCAGGATTCCGTCCTGGCCGGAGGCGGTAACAAATGGGACCGCCAGGCAGGAGTCGAAAACAGCGGCCCGACTTATACGATACAAGCCGCAGGAGCGTTTTCCCCTTTTCCCGGAAGTGAGTTGAACCCTTCCCTGAATTTCCACGACGAGCAGATTTCACCCAGAAGGAATCTCGACAGGAATATCCAATTGATATATGGCCAGATCTTTTCCTCCGTTGCATTGATTAAATTCAGCAGCGCCTACGTCACTCAGCTCAGAGACTTCTACTTTCCGGCCGATTCAACCGTACAGAGCCTCTTCGGAGTTGCGAACAATATCCAGGACAGAAACGACAACAGGACGAACTTCGCCGCGAACGTCCTTATGCCTGTTTGGTTTTTCGAGCTGAACGGCCTGGCCACTTACTCCCAGAGGCAAATCGATTTCACCTACAGATACGAGCCACTATCACCCTCATCAAGCCTTTACGATACGAGGATCAGGACGTCAAATTTCGAAATTCACGGCGACCTCACCACGAGTTTCTACGGCGACAGTATGACGGTAACCATGGAACATAACGAACGTTCCGAGACCCATACGCTCATAAACGTTCCGCTGACAAATCCGTTTTCAGAACAGCAAATGTCCAACCAGGCACAACTGAATAATTTCGGGACGAGAAATACTCTATCGGGACAACTCTCACTACATTTCGGCAGCACTTACCTTGGCATGACTGGGCTCGCCTCAATCTTCCACTATAACACCCCCAGCGAGCTGAATTACGACGACCGTGATGAGCTGACCAATACTATTGCCCTGAACCTTAACCACAGATTCAGCCCTTCTTTCAACGCCGGCCTGGGATTTGAGGCCGACATGATTCACATGGTTTACCTGAAATCCCAGCGAAGCGCGAACAACAACAGGAATTTCATTTACAGGTTCTTTCCCACCGTAAATTACTACGATGAATATTTTGCATCCTCCAACAGGTTTGAAGTCCTGGCAAATTACACGGTCTACGACTACGAGGCTTTTTCACAGGTACACAGCTTTTCATTCCGACAGGCGTCGTTTCTCGACTCGACCAGAGTAAACATGACTTCGAAGCTCTCTCTCTTTTTCTTCGCCAACATCAAATTGTATACCAGGGGCGAACTTTATTGGTCAAGCTTCGCGGAATACCCGTTGAATTATTTCGTTGATCAGACCTTCTGGCTATCACTTACCTATTCTTCGGGAGCATTGTCCTACGGAATCGGCTACAAATACCTTTCGTTGACTCAATACAACTACACCACCGCAAGGGATCGGCAGTTCGCATCCGAAATTACAAATTCGGGGCCGACGGCTTCTATCCTTGCAGATTTCCCGAAACTTGAAGTCGTCTTATCCGGGTGGTATCAAGTCTCGCGACAATTATTGCAAAACCAGGTAGTTTATCCTAATTTCGAGATGACGGCGAAGTACAAAATCTGATGAGCGAATTGCACAAACACATAGTTTTAAAATCCAGGAATACCGCACTGAGAGAAGCTGAGAGGAAGCTGAAAGCGATCCTCGACACGCTCAAGCTTTCCGAGTCGGACGAGCACAATCTGCTGGTCTCGGCAAGCGAAGCGGTAAACAATGCGATAACTCACGGCAACAGAAACGATCCGGAAAAGAACGTGACATTGGACATCCGTTCCACTGAGGACAGTGAAATTATTATCAGTGTCGAAGATGAAGGACGCGGGTTCAACCCGGATAGCCTGCCTAACCCCCTCCTTCCCGAGAACCTGCTCAAGCCGAGCGGCAGGGGGATACACATTATTAAATCGCTCATGGACGGAGTAGACTTCCAATTCACCGACCGCGGTACAAAAATCACAATGAGACTGACGATTGGAAAAGCCGCCTGACTCTTCCTTCCCGCTTCAACTTCCCCCGGACTAACGAGACATAAACACACAAAAAAATCCCGGCAGCATCGACGTTCGTCACGTCCAATGACACCACCGGGAAATGTGAAAAGAATCTTAAGCGGCTAAATCAGCTGAACTTGACCTTTGCCATGTTGGCTTTGACGTCCTCTGCGGACTTATTCAATTCAGCCTTCTCGGAGTCGGTCAGCTTAATTTCCATTATCTGTTCTATTCCCTGCTTGCCGAGCTTGACCGGGACACCGATAACCACATCCTTCATCCCGTACTCGCCTTGTAGATAAACCGAGCAAGGCAGGATGCGCTTTTTGTCCTTCACCAGAGATTCCACCATCTGAACAACTGCAGCGGACGGCGCATAGTAGGCGCTGCCAGTCTTGAGGAGAGAAACGATCTCAGCTCCGCCATCCCGGGTACGCTTCACAATTGCATTGATCTTGTCCTGAGGCATCAGCTCCGTGAGCGGAATTCCCGCAACGGATGTATATCGAACCAGCGGGACCATCGAATCGCCGTGGCCGCCAAGAACAAATGCCTGAACATCTTCCACCGACACGTTCAGTTCAGTCGCGATAAAAGTACGGAAGCGCGCGGTGTCAAGGACGCCTGCCATACCGAACACACGTTTTCTCTCAAAACCGCTTGCCTTCAATGCTACGTACACCATTACATCGAGCGGGTTCGACACGACGACTATGATGCTTTTCGGAGATCGCGGTGCGATTTGCTCGGTGACAGACTTGAGCACGCCGGCGTTTGTGGAAAGGAGGTCGTCGCGGCTCATGCCTGGCTTCCGGGCGATCCCTGCGGTGATCACCACGATATCGCTCCCGGAGGTGGCGTCATAATTGTTAGCACCGACAAATCTCACGTCGCTCCCGAGTACCGGCGACGATTCCAGCATGTCAAGTCCCTTGCCCTGTGGAAGACCCTCGACGACATCCGTGAGGACTATTTCGTTTGCGAGTTCGTTATCAACCAGTCGCTGCGCCACGGTGGCGCCGACATTGCCAGCCCCAACTACTGTGATTTTCATTGCGAGACCCTTTCAAAATTTAATTCTTGCCCGACATCAGTCGGGATCGATTTGACTCGCGCTCAGAGGAATTACACTGACTTTTTTTCTTACTCTTCTATATGTTTCGAATTTGACTACACCGTCGCTCAACGCAAAGAGGCTGTCGTCTTTGCCGACCCCGACATTTACCCCCGGTAAAATCTTCGTACCGCGCTGCCGGACGATTATGCTCCCGGCAGTGATCTTCTCTCCGCCGAAAGTTTTGACGCCGAGGCGTTGCGAGTTGCTATCGCGACCGTTCCTGGAACTACCGCCGCCTTTTTTGTGTGCCATGAAAGACTCCTAACTGATATTTTGTTAAACTCACTACCTTCATTAGAATCCGCAGGAACGAATTCTAAATTCGAAATCCTAAACAAACTTGAAACACAAAATCTCGGATTCATAAGCGTAAAAGCCAGATGCTCAGCAGCTTTGTCATCGGAATCTTTGAAACCAGGATTTGTTCGGAGTTTCCTGTTTAGAATTTAGGGCTTTATTTTCTCTATATGGATCGTTGTGTACTCTTCCCTGTGACCCTTAGTAACCTTGAAGTTCTTTTTTCTCTTCTTCCGGAAAACAAGGATCTTCTCGTTTCTATCGTGTTCGACCACAGTCGCCTCAACGACGGCCCCTTTGACAACGCTTTTTCCTATTGAGCTCGACTTCTCATCTTCAACAAGAAGGACTTTGTCTATCTTGACCTTATCTCCTACTTTCGCATCAAGCTTCGGGACTGAAACATTCATGTTTTCGGAGACTCTGAACTGCTTTCCGGCTATTTCAACGACAGCGAACATGTTTCCTCCAAATTAGATTGTAATTTAGCCCCTATGCGTCTAAGTTTCAATCACTTTCGGACAAAAAACGTCCTCACGGCCGGCTGGAGACTGGCCGTTGTACTTTTTCCATTGCGGGAAAAGCCATGCTTCATGCCATTCTTGTAAATGCAGCCGGTCATTGGTATATTTTCACGCGGTAATTGCGGATCTAAGCCGGTGGAACGACGTGAACCGATCCACAAACACTAAGATTAGTTCAAAACATTGGTAGTTCTTTTGAAGCTTTGGCGATACATCTGGAGAGGTGGCCGAGTGGCTGAAGGCAACGGTTTGCTAAACCGTCATACTCTGTAAAGGGGTATCGAGGGTTCGAATCCCTCCCTCTCCGCTTACCGTGGCATGTATTACGTCTATGCATTATACTCCCAAAAGTTTCACCGTACGTACATCGGTCAGACCGATGATGAAGCCAACAGGCTGCACAGACATAATGCCGGCTATGTGAAGTCCACTAAGCCATACCGTCCCTGGACACTCACCTATTCTGAGGAATTCGCCACTCGAGCGCAAGCGATGAAGCGAGAGAAATGGCTGAAGAGTTCATCAGGACGGAAATGGCTCAAGACCATTCTCGATCGACTCCTAGCTGAAGGCAACGGTTTGTCCGTCCCGTCGTCAAAAGACGGGACGAGATCTCGCTCGTCATCGCCAAGCGATGACGGGTCGGACTAAACCGTCATACTCTGTAAAGGGGTATCGAGGGTTCGTCCGTCTCAATTGACCTTGCGGCGGGATCGCGCCACGAAGCAGCCATGATGGAAATCTTTCCCTCTTCGCCAGACTACGTGAGGGTTTTTCATTCGACGAACCTCCGAAGGAGCGTAGTTTGTGGAGGCAACCGAGGAATAGATACAGAGTTCGCGGGACATGGAACGCAGAACTCGGGGCACTATATGCCGTCGGGGAGTGTTCTGTTTCAAGAACCGTGAGACTAATAACCTTCACCCATCACCAATGAATCTCAGAACTCTCAATGGCCTTCCCTCACTTCCCGGACAAGCATAAGAACCCAGCAGTCCTGAGTCCCGAAGAAATGCTTTCCCGCCGGGGCAAGAACGGGAAAAAACAGTTGCGCGGCGCATCGGGAGCCATACTCTGTCTTCAATCTCAATCCCTTGAATACCTGACGCGAAAATTCGTCGGGAAGAAGGCCGAGGGCTTCACTGGAACGGTCGTGACGTTGAAGAAGACCGGATTCCGGATCGCTGCAGCGCGACCTCAAGGACTCGGCGCACCGGGAGTCGCAGTCATCCTGGAAGAACTGGCTGCGAGCGGAATCCGAAGCTGTATTGCCGTCGG
>JAJYJD010000191.1 GCA_021789755.1 Bacteroidota bacterium | reverse complement strand
GTGATCGGGCATTGAATTGACGGCAAGAATCTTATGTCCCTTGTTTTGCACAATTCCGGTTATGTACCGATGGAGGTTTTCCCGCCATTCATCCTTGATTAACGAGGCCCGGCTTCGAACGGAGAAAACAACATGCACATGCAGTTGTGTGAACGTATTTGCCACTTCTTGTGTCGCTCCTAACGGAGCTTGTTTCCTTCGGCATTTCCTTTTCTACAAACATTTCGCTCCTACGGAGCGAATGAGGCTCCGATCCCGCTTCGCCATGCCCCACCGCGTTCACCTCTTCCACCAGTGTCTGCGTTCAGTCCCGTAGGGACGAAATGTGTATAGAAACAAACGCGAAACACCGAATCCAGTAGACACATCGGTTTTGTTTCTCTCCCGGCATTCTCGTTCCGCTCCTGACGGAGCTTGTTTCCTTCGGCATTTCCTTTTCTAAAAACATTTCGCTCCTACGGAGCGAATGAGGCTCCGATCCCGCTTCGCCATGCCCCACCGCGTTCGCTTTTGCTCATCGCTGCCATCCGTTTACCCCCAATCTCTGCGGCAATTGAACTGTCGCAGCGATAACCTGCAGGAGTTCTGCTGCTGCACAACTTCGGGTTGGGGCAGAATAGCATGACGGAGGGTTAAAGGAATACTGCCGTTCACCGACGCCGGATTCACACGGATTTCACGGCGCGGTTGATTGCGACAAGCTCCTATGCGTTCACCGGCAGACTCAGCGGGGCAGACTTTTCTTCTTATAATGGCCCGACAATTCCATGCCGGCATATCTAATCGCCGCAATAACCCACACCAGAAACGGAACCAGGATCAATAACGATGGAATTAAAACATCAAGCGCGTTGATTATATCCGACAGATTTATCGGCCGTCCTACTGCCGAACCTTCGCCGAGCAATTCGATCGTGACGGAAGCCGCCTTTTGAATGCTTGATTCCAGAAAGAACCCGACCTGTAAGAAAAACACTAGAAAGAAGAATACACTCAGACTGCCGTAGGCAACGGCGGCGGCCCGGACTTCCTTGTCAAGGTGCGTTCTTCCTGGAACGTCGGGGACATTCCATCCGGACAATGTCTTGAGAAAGGATCGGACCGATTCCAGCGATTTCTTTCTCAGATTTGCGACGCCGAAGAAATCCGAGACGAGCCAATATCCGTCGAACCTGAGGAACGGGTTGAGCGCGGTGACAATCGTCAGGTAGGTGGCGTATATCGCGCAGAGGACGATCGTGCTTTCGGAGACCAGATAAGTCAGGCAAAGAATCGGTACGCACAACATCTGGAAATAAACCCCCGCGGCGTCCACCACGATCCGCTGCCGCCTGTCCAGATTCCACACATCGGAAACATCGGCATACAGGACGGGGAAGAAAAGATAGAGAGCAATTCCGATATCGCCGTGCTTCGCCCCGAAGTGCGCACAAGCCGAGGAATGACCCAGTTCATGGAAGAAAGCAGTTAGTAGCACGATCCCGTAGACTGCAAGAAGTTCCACTCCCGTTACTCTACCGACCGCGGCAACGCCGGACCCGAGAAACCAGAACGTGTAGAATGGCACAAGCACCGACACAATCGCCATTATAACAAAGACAGGTTTGGCAAACATGATTCCAAGAACGCCCGTTAGAGGTCTCAGGGATTCCTGCGAGATCAACGACAGCTTCAGATGGAGAAACGTTCGTTCCTTCCGCTCGCGTAAATCCGCATGCCGGACGATTACAAAGCCGTTGGGAATGAAGTATTCATCCACGATCTGCTTCACCGCCTCGGCCGAGAACTCTCTGCCGGTCGTGATAAGTAAACTCTCCGCTATCTCCTCGGACCCTCTCTTTCCGTCCACGAGGCCAAGGATATTGTAGACAAGTTTCGAGACTGCGAATTGATTTTCGCCTTCGATATCGACGATGAATTTCTCAGAGCTGCCGCCGATATCAAAAGGTTTCATTCTCAAATTCGGATGCAACACCGGCACGATCTTCCGCATTTCCATCCCCGTCGGCGATTCAGTTGCCGACATCTTGCGCATTACGGATTCTTTCTATTGATTTCCTTGCGAGTGAGTGGTAGTCAAAATAATCCTGGCAGTCGAGTACCTTGTGATAATATTCCAACGCTTTCGAATAGTTGCGTTCGCTCTCTTCGCAGAAAGCAGTATTGTAGTATACCCAGGGAGACTCCTTCATGTAATCGCCCGCAGCGAGACTATCACACATTTTAAACTCCGGTATAGCGCGGGCGTAATCCCTGGCAAGCATATAGGAATAGGCCAAATCCGCATGCAGCCCCGCTACTTGATTTACGCTGACATATCTGATCGAGCCGTCGTCCAGTAATTCCCGGCACGTTGAAATGGCCTTTTCGTAGTCCCCGGATTTTCTGTAAGAGCTCGAAAGCAACGACCGGAAAACCGGATTTGACTTATGCTCAGCTGAAAGCCTGGAGAAAATCGCGACGGCTTCTTTGAAGTTGCCTTCCAGTGCGAGATCTATATACCCGAGCAGGCTCAAAGCTTCGACCCGGGAATAACTTCCGCTGTCCGCGGCGAGGCGCAGCTGGTTCAGCCCTAACTGTCTGTCCCCGCCCAAACCTACTATGAACGCAAAGATTTTCAACAAGCCAGGCAACTTGTCCGCATAGTAGTTGTAAGTTCCGACTGCAAGGTTGGCGTCGTACAGTGTGTCGTTCTCGTCGAGCAAATCCACGAAGATATTTTTCGCCTTCTTGCCATAGAAGTAAGCATTCAGCCAACTGCTCGTGAACACATAATACCTGGCCAGATATCCGTATCCTGCGCCCAGATAGAACTGCGCTTCCGCATCGCGCCCGTTTGCCGCTATCCGCTCCTTTCCGATTTCGATGACCTTCTCGGCCGACTCGAGGAGCGAAGCCTTGAAGGACTGGGAGTTAAGGTCACCGATATAGTACCACCAACGGACCAAAACCATGAAAAAGTAAGGCTTGGGATCACGAGGGTTCTCGTTGATAAGACTGTCCACAACGCGGCCGGCTGCTGCAAGATCGTAATCATATATAGAGTTCAGGACAGATTCATATCGAGATTCCTTAGAATATATCGAGTGATAGTCTGACGGCTGATCCTGAACTGTCGGCAGCAGACACAAAAAAACGAGGAGAGGAGCCTGAAAACGGAAAATGCTCAAATTATGTCCTCCCTATAATGCTCGAACGGCGGCGATTTTACGGATGTATTCCTCAGCGACATCATCGGTGAGTGAGAATTTTCTTTTAAGCCGCCCTGAGATAGCATGGAAGTCATTCCGCCTGAACATCAATTCAACGGTGTAGCGTCCGACCCTGTCAATAGAGAAGTATCTTCCCTGACGCATGTCAATAAGAATATATCCTTTTCGATCACGAAGTATCCTAACGCGGTCCTTCGAAATCTTTAAATCAGCTTTTCGGACGTCGATGTCGCACTCGGAGCTTTTTCGATCAGACGACACAACCTCGTATCTCTTCAAATCGATCCACTTCTGCCATTGAGCGGGCTCTTCACGAATGAATGGTTCAAAATAAGAAAACAACTTTCTCACGGTTCCGTCGATCGTCTCCTGCCTCTCTCCCGGCTGATCGGACGGATACATGGGTTCTCCGACCCCTATGAAGCTTCTGTTGCTCCCCTGAATCGATGCAATCACGGGAATGACGGGGAGCCCTGAATAATACTGAAGCGCACCGACGCCTTTCTTGAAATTCAGCGTGTGTCCGAGGAATGGAACCTGCAGCAATTTCTCATTATTAACCGCCCCGCCGAGCTCGTCGATTAGAACGTATACCACTTTCCCCGATTTCAACTCCCTGATCAGACTTAGCAGGGCGTAGCCGTCAGTCGTAATGACTCTGATGGGAAGGTTGAGACCCGATGCAATCGCTTGGATGAGATCCATCTGTTTGTGCTGATCTCCCACCACAACCACCGTATCATGCCCTCTCTTTGATATCTCAAAAGGAAAGATATAGTAGTTGCCGAAATGAATCGAACAGACAATGACCGATCCATGCCGGCTTACAGTTTTCTCGAAAACATCGTAGCCGACCCACTCGGTTCTCTGGCAACCGGTTTTGTATTTCCAGTATTGGAGGAAGTTGGACGCAATTTCGTGGTTCCTGATGTTTTTCACCGCCAGACTGGATGCCGCCGGCTCACTTAAATTGCCTTCGAAGACGGACCTCAGGTTGCTGACAAGGATAATCTTCAATACTCTTAACTGCCGTCTCGCGCGGAGTTTTTTCAACAAAAAGGATAGTCTGTAACGGGTACCTGACACGATAGTGCGACTGAGTTTCATCAATTGAGTCATCGCTCCTGCTTCGTAAGAATGGCCTGGCTTCAAACATTCGCTCTTCTATGAATCGGAAAGAGATTATTGAGTCAAATTATCGGAAGAATGGATACTGGCTCAGTTTCGATCCGAGGATTTCACCGCAAAGGCACAAAGAGGCAAAGTGAAATAGCACTCTCCCATGGATGTGCAACCGGGACGCAAAGCCGTATAAACCCGCGGCTAAATGCAACAGCGCGTTTTTCTTCGCGTCTCCGGCACATAGCCCTTGCATGGGATTCATATATTCCCTTCTTTGCGCCTTAGTATCCTTGCGGTCGGATCCAAACTGAGCCACTACCGAAGAATGACCCAATTGCAGAATCGTCCTTTTGGCCACAAGGGTTGACCCGAATGTTTCTGTCTTAAACGGGTTCTTCAGTGAGAATCCGGACAGAGCGGGACATCATCCGAAGCCAACCCTTGCGTACGCTCTCCCTAGCGATTCTTAAAGCGGTTGTGGACCCTGATTGGTCGAATACCACCCGCATGTCTTCGGCGCATCGAGCTCGAGTCTCTTCTCGAGCTCTTCAATCGAGAGCTCTTCCAACGGAAGCCGGTTCAACGGCAATACTTCCTCAAGGGCTTTCTTCCCTTCATCCTGGTTCATGATTCTCTCCTTTCTGTTTTACATCAGTGTCCTCTTTTTTCAGCCGGGAACTCTGCCATCCACCGGAACGGCCCGAGTTCTGCTGAACTCTCTGTATGTTTCGGCAACCGCATTTCTGAAAACCGCCTGGAAGTTGCCGCATCTTTCCGCACCGTCGTTCCCGAGTATCGATGACGCAGCGCATCCGCCGCCGCAAAAGAGCAGGTACTTGCACGTGAAGCATTCCGCGTCCCTGGACTCCCATTCCCGCCATTTCTCCAGTTCGCACTCCTCCATTTCAAGTCCATCATGGTACGAGCCGATCCTGTGCTCCCGCCTTCCGACAGATTCCAAACAAGCGTACATATCACCTTCCGGATCAAACACAACCATGCCCGTCCTGGCACCACAGAAGTCAGACCGAAATAAAGCCCAGCTTTCTCCCCCGAAGAACCTTCTAACCTTTTGCCTGACCTCAAAATCAGCTTCGTATGAGTCCTCCCGAGATTCTTTTCCGGCAGCGCAGTCCAAGCGGTAAATGGCACGTCTCCCTTCAACCTCGGGCGGATCCGGATCAGAAACGCCCGGTACCGTGCAGACGTTCTTGCCATCCGTCGGGAGCGCGTGAAGATCACAATGTGGTAAACCGGATGCGAATTTCAGTCGTGAACGGTGTGCTGAGAAGCGCCCCGTCCTGACCCAACCTCTTCTTATGAACTCTAAATATAGGTCGAGCAGGTCGTCCCGCCCACCTCCGACGGTATTTATGCGAACACACACTGACACTCCCGAGCGAAGAGCCATGTCGATATTCTCCATGATCCTTTCAAACGTTTTCCCTTCAATGCGGTGCACACGAAGTCTGTCGTGCCGGTCACGATTGCCGTCCAAAGATATTTGCAGGGACTGTATCATCCCCGGCTTCAAAAGATCTGCGTAATGTTCAAGGGTGTAGCCGTTTGTCACAGCGGTAAAAACATATCCTCTTCTCGTCCCTCTCTCGACTATATATGAAACGATATCGTGGTTCTCCGGCAGCAGCGGTTCACCGCCGAACAAAGTAATATTGTTGTTGTGCAATGCGCGGACAGGGTTAATTTCGAGCATCGCTCGGTACGCGATGTCAACCAGATCCTTCGTCATGATTCGTTTAGACCACCTAGTCCCGAACCCGGAGATGCCCCCTTCAAAGCAATAAGGACATGTAAAATTGCAGTCGTACGCGACAAGAAATAGAAAAGAAGAAATCCTCGAGGCTGCGCGGTGGAAGAAACCGACCAAACCGGACACGTATTCTCTTTCTTCATCAGAGTCAAGATTCGTCAGGTATCCTCTGCTTTTCAACAAGTTGATAGTATCCGCCTTTACCTGATGACCTCCCGATGCCGAATCTTCTCTCACAGCGCCCCCCTCCCTGAGAAAAGAAACGACGTTCCTACTCACCAAATCCATCGCCGCTGTGTATCCGTGAACAAGAAGGCAGCGGTCTTCATTCCCGGTTTCAACATAAATTGCATAAAGACTTGTGTGCAGCGCCGCCGGCATAAATGGCCTATTTTCCTCTCACGAAGTGGCAGAGATTATGGTCTCTTGTGAGGAGCACGAGGTCCTGTTCGAGCTCCATCAAGGTTGCAGAATCTGAGACCGGATTGAACGGAGGCCCGCAACATTCCTTTCCGGAGTGTCCCTGGGAAATGTGCAGTGTCGCAGCCATGGTTGCGCCGAATACCGCCGCTGCTATCCGCACGGTATAACTCTCAGTGTCTTTCGCTTCCACTAGTCACGGCCTCCTGAGTCGAGATAATGCAAATGTTCCTGTCCGCGCGCATCTTCAGCCGGGTGGTGTACCGATGTTGCCGTATCCTTCGCAT
>JAJYJD010000190.1 GCA_021789755.1 Bacteroidota bacterium | reverse complement strand
TTCCGATCTCGCCTGCGGCTGCTGGACGGGCACATCGGCTTTTTCCATCAACAAGGTATCGGCATGACATTTCGTGCATGTACTGACTACACTTTCCGGATTGAGTGAAGACCTCGGATCGCTCGGCGGGAGAACATCATGCTCATGGTGACAATCGGTGCAGACCGCTGCACCGAGCATCCCATTCATCAGTGCCTTGTAATGGATTGATTTCCTGTAAGCTTCCAATTCCTGTTTGTGGCACCTCCCGCACAGCTCGGGAATATTCTTGCGGTAGGTCGTGGAAGTCGAATCTGACGGACTCTTCACATAGTGAGTTGTATGACAGGTTGCGCAGTCGGGCGCGTTTTTATTGCCCTCGGCCAGGGCCTTGGCGTGAATGCTTTGCTTGTACTGTTCAGGCATCCATTTCACCGGAGCACCGACCGTATTCCCCTCGTAGTGACACTGGAGACAGCTGACCTTGTTGGGTCTGATAAAATGCGGTATCACCTTGACGTCCGTGTGACACTGCACGCAGGTGAACTTGCCGTGAATTGAAGCAGAGAATTGCCTTGGCGACACATAAAGCGATTGAAATTGCCCGTCTTCAGTCACACCGAAATTCTCCTTCCCATGACAAAGGAAGCACCGGCTATTTGGTGCAGATGGACCGACCTGAAACAGGGCAAGCAGGATTGTCAGGAGAGCCGTCATATTAATCCGCCTCTCCCTCCTTAGGTTTCCCCGCTGCTTCGCTCTTCATTTCCTCGTATTCAAGCGGATGATTTTCTCTCATCCATCGCTCCGAAACGTAACCATGCCAGAAGGAGGAGTTTCCGGGGAAATTGCCGGGTGAAAGGTGAACTATATACAAATGCCACATGACAAGAAAAAGAATAATCAGCGTCGCTGTACCACCATGGAGTGCGAATGAAACGTCGAACGCCCACTTGGGAAGAAAGGTGAAAAAGAAGTCATGGAACCACAGGACGACACCCGATAAAAACATCAGTAATATGAAAACGAAGAATGCCCAGTATTGAACCTTTTCACGGTAAGAGTACCTGCCAAAAGCAGGTCTCTCGGATCTCTTCAACAGGTCGTATGAAACGCTGTTCTTAAGGTCGGTAAAATCTCTTTTGTTGGGCAGCAGTTTCTTGAACTCGCTTCTCCCTTCCTTTGTAACCGAGATGTAAACGAAGTGGTAGACTGCAGTAATAAAGAGAAGGACGGCGGACAAACGATGCAGCGCTCCTCTCGCCTGAAAACCGCCTTCAAGAAAGATCAGCACTTTCCCCCAAAGGGTATCCGAGTACTTAACGGAAAATCCGGAGATCATCAGTAGCAACACACTAATCATGAGAAGCATGTGTTGCACGCGCCAGCTTCGCGAGAACCTTGGGACTTTATTGTCCATGGCTTCCCTTTCGAATGATTGCCGACAAACGAAACCGGTATTTGCCGGACGCCGGATCAGCGAGTCGGTAAAGAAAAGAGTTCATTTGCACGCCGCTAACGTGGTCATTGCTTCCTCTGGCCCGGGGTCGGATTGTCGTTCCCATTTTCGATTACTATTTCACTCTCCCCTGCCTCTTTCAGTCTCTCCAGCTCCAACGGATGTTCTTCTTCCATTTCCTCTTCACTCAGCGTGCCCTTAATACATGCAAGGTTGAGCGGGTAGACCTCGGGGTTGAAAATCACCGAATAGAAATGCCAGACGAGTATGGCCAGACTGGCCAGAATGGCTTCGTAATAGTGAATCAAAGTTGCCACATCCAGGCCGAGTTTTGTAATCACGCCGAGAGAGAGGTTGTTAAACCACAGCAAGAGACCTGTTATAGCCATTACACCGGTTCCCCATATCAGGGCCCAGTATTCCGCTTTTTCAATGTAACTGAACCGGGGGAACCTGGGACCGTCCTTGCTTAAACCGATGTTATACTTCAACGCGGTGACCGCATCTCTCAGATCCTGAATCTTGGGCAGCATATCCTTGATGAATTGCCTCCCGCGTTTTGTGAAGCTCACGTAAAAGATGTGGTACACCGCACCAGCTATCATAACCGAGCCGGCAATCCTGTGGATCACCCCGCGGAGGTCAGCAAATCCATTCCCCACAATATCTCTCATTGTTTTCACCCACCATGCATCGGGGAACTTCAACATGAATCCCGTCAGTACCAGCGTCAGGAAACTCAGGAGGAGCACGAGATGCTGCAGCCTCTCATTACCTGTCATTCGAACATATAGCCTGGCGCTCGCTTCGGCCGGATGAACTCCCGTCCTCCTTTGTGTCAGTTTCTTTCGGGACTTCTTCACAAAGTCGAGAACGTTGTGAAGCAGCATCAGTCCAATGATTCCGATTATGAGGAATATGTATATCTCGGATAGCCAATAAAGAATAGGTTCCCCTTTCGACCCCGTCAAAACATGCACGGGAGTGGAGGCAAATCGTACACTTGCACCGTTATGACACTTCCCGCACGTCTTTTGCAGATTGGCCCCGTTTATCGAAGATCGCGGATCTGAAGAGGGGAGTATTTCATGCGCGCCATGACAGCTCGCGCAATTGGCAGCAATTGTAGATCCTTCCCTGACCGCCAACCCATGATAGCTGTCCATATAGCTTACGACTTTGTCGGGAGGCAGCCCGTACCTTTCAGTCAGCCTGACTGATGCGTGACACTTTGCGCACGACTGGGCTACGTTCGTCGCATAAACGGTGGATCTGGGATTGCTCGGGGCAAGAATCTGATGGTCTCCGTGACAATCCGTGCAAACGGGGACATTCTTGTTGCCTTTCGCAAGAGCGGTGCCATGTACGCCGCTTGCGTATTTTTCATACACGTTCCGGTGACACCCCGCCGCGCCGCAGGTGGAAGGGATATTTTCTCTGAAGACCTTGGATTTCGAGTTGCCGGCCGGCAACATATCATGGGCGCCATGACAATCACTGCATGTCGCAGCCTTCAGATTGCCGCTTTCCAGGGAGCGGATATGTACGCTACTCCTTATACTCATCAGAAATGCAGCTGAGACGCCGGTAAGTTTGAGCACTTCCTTATTCTTCACATGGCAATTGAGACAGATCTCCGGCTCTCTCGCCCTGCTGACTGGCGAGTTGGGACTGTCGACCGACTCGATAGAGTGTTCCTTGTGACAATCAGTACAGACCGGCGCAACTGCTATGCCGGATTCGAATGCCTTGCCGTGAGAGGAGTTCAGGTAGCTCTTCTCAACGTCGGCATGACACCGACCGCACGTGCTCACGACGTTTTCCCTGTTGACGGGCGATGTCGGATCGCTCGCAGGTTTAATAGTGTGCGAGCCGTGACAATCAACGCACGTCGCGCCCTTGCCTGTACTCTTCAATGATTCCGCGTGAATACTGTGGGAATAAGACTGAACAAGAGTTGTCAGTTCCTCTCCGTCCGATGTATTCACTCCGTCGAAGAGTTTCCTGTCCGTATGGCATTTGAAACATGCCCGGGTGGATATCTCCTGTTTAGAAATGCGCGCTTCATGCGCTGTATGGCAGGTCACGCACCTCAGCGCACCGTCTGCGAACGCCTTCTTGTGGATCCCGTTTTCTATATCGGACTCAACGCCCTTATGACACTGGGAGCACAGGGTGTCTGCGCCGGTCCCCCGAAATACTGCAACTTGTCTGACATCGTGAGCCTTCTGATGACAGGTCTCACAAGTAAAACCCTTGTGGTCGATGACCTGCTTTGAGTGAGCCGAAGTCAGGAAGGATTTCTCAGCGGAATGGCAAGAGAGGCATTTACAATCCACGTTGATCTTGCGCGCGGATTCAATGTCGTGCGTACCATGACAGTCCCAGCACTTCTCCGAGGAGTGCGCCATCTGATATTTCGCGCCGCTCGGGGCGTGGAGCTTGACGTCATGGCACTGACTGCAGTCGACGTTCGGCGTCGTTTGCTTATGGGGAACATCGTCCGCGCTAAATCCCTGGTGACAATCCGTGCAACCTACCCCGGCATCCCCGTGGACCGACGAATCGAACACGTGCCCGCTGACGTACAGGCTGATTGTCTTCCCATCCTTCTGCATTGTCAGAGTGGAATCAGAATGGCACGCCAGGCAATCGTCATTCGATCCGGCAAAAGAAAGCGAGGAGATAAATAGAATGGAGAGCAATAGCGGAAGGATATACAAAAACCTGTTTTTCATCTTGAGCTATCGCTCTTTTCGTGGATTGCAGTTTGACATGACGGGCAGAATCTCGCCGTGAGATCGGCTTCGAGCACATTGATGGGGATATCGTGTCTGCAGATGACGCACTGTCCGTAAATACCCTTCTCGATCCGATGCAGTGCGAACACCAGCTCATTGAGATCGGGGTTGTCGAACGTTGACGCCGCTTCGAGCACTTGCTGCTTTCCCTCGCCGACCGTGACCTTAAGCCTGGACACGAGGAGTTCGCGGAGCCTCTTTACGACAATCTTGTCAAACTTAGAAAGGTCTTCAGATTTCATTTTGGACGGTAATGTTCAAGGACTGTGCCGACTTCTCTTCGGCAGAGCCGGGAAATAAGCCGAAATCAACTAGAATTCTCATTATCCATTCGTCTCTGGCAGCCATCCAGGCAATTCGTGTGGTCTTATGGCACATTGTGAGCAAACTTTCCACACCCCGAAAAAGAGGCTGCCGCCAGGTTACCTGCACGGTCACCTGGCAGCAGCAGGAGGAGGAAAGAGGAGACTATATTTAAGTGTAAAAATTTTTGGGCCGCCGAGATATGGCAGTGCCTTCCCCTGAGCGAGTAGCATTTGAATAAATCAGCAGCCCAAAACCCATCTGCCTTAAGGCAAACTCTTCAAAATCGGATTCGACCTGTCGCAACTCCGGAGCGCGCGCCGACGTATCACCAGCCGGAATGTTCATCGAGTGTCTTTCATTTTGCATTTGATACAACGCTTCCGGATTTCCTGAGTGCAGTTCTAATTGTTTCACTCAACTGCCGGAGATTGAGAGGACGGTCTTTCAATACGATAACGTTGGCATCCGCATCGGCATAATCTTCATCGCAACACTGAATTATCACAACTGCGGGTTTTATCTTCTTCAAATTGTCAATCCAACTTCCGGAACGGTTAGGACCTCTCGTCGGAGCAACGATGACCAGTGCCAGATCTTCCGTTTCGGTCGGGACGGAGAACACCCTTTTCGTCTGGTAACCTTCTTTCCCGAGAAACTTGGCCAGGATCTCGAACATTGCGTTTTCGTCGGTCATGATCCCGAGGACGGTTTTCTTATCGAGCGTTCTCATTTCGCTGAACTTTTATCAACCTGCGTGCCGAGACGATATATAGTGAAAAGCTTCAAAACAGTCGTTGTTGCGGGCTAAGTGGATACATATTCAGGGAAATCCAGTCTGGTTTGCGTCATTTTACCTGAAGCGGCGGGTGGAATATTACCGCACACTTGAAAAAGCCCCCCTTGCCGTGGAGAGGATCGTGTTTGAGGAGATGCACGCGGCATGGCAATCGCACATTGCAAATTATTCCCCGGTTTGTAAACTTAAGAAGAGATAATCGGACATCGAGAAATGTTCAGTACACTTAGAGCAAAGGTCGCAGCGGGATTTACTGTACTGGTGATTATTAACGTGATCGTCAGCGTTTGGTCGATATATAATTTCAACCAGCTGACGCAGGCAATCACGAAGATGATCAAACAGAATTACCAGAACGTTATCGCTGCACAGAACATGGTGGTGGCGCTCGAACGCGACAACAGCGCCCAGCTCGTTATGCTCAACGGATACGTGGACCTGGGCTACCGCCAGTTCCAGGATAATCACGACGATTTCTTCGTATGGTATCAGCAGGCCGTTAACTCCAACGTGTCGGCACGAGGCATGGAGATACTCGAGAGCATTAAGAATTCTTATGCCCGGTACTCGGAAGCGACAGATTCGCTGCGGACCGTGCTCAACTCACACGGTCACACCTTTGCACAGGATTTTCATTACAGGGATGTGCTCCCCTTGTTCAACAAGATAAAAGACGAGTGCTTTCAGCTGCTCGACATGAACCACAACGCTATGGTCGCGACCGACACGAAGGCGAACGATATCTCCAACCAGGCGACCGTGGCGGTACTCGGAGCCGCTCTCCTCGCAATAGTGCTCAGCATTGTGGCAAGCTGGCAGTTCTCACAGTACATTCTGGAGCCTGCCGAGAAGCTCACCGACACAGTCAGGAAACTCGGCAGGGGCTACCTCGATGTCCGCGCCGACATCAACTCCAGAGATGAAATCGGAGAACTGGCCCGCGAATTCAACCGCATGGCAGAACGGCTGACGAAGTATGAGGAGATAAATATCGAGAAACTGATTTATGAGAAGAGAAAGTCAGAAGCAATCGTCGGGACGATATCGGACCCGATTGTGGTGATGGACCGCGAGGGGAAAATTGTCCTGCTGAATCAGCTGGCCGAAAACATCTTCGACGTATCCGAGGAGGCATCCATCGGACACGATTTTCAGAGAGTTGTCAGGAACCGGGAGCTCACGAAATATGTGACCCGCTTTCTCACCGGAGAAAGCCCGCTGAATATCCCGCCTTACTTTGAACTTCGTTTCAACGAGGAGGACAGGTATTTCAGGATAAAGCTGAATGCCTCAAAGGACAACTCCGGAAAAGTGGCGGGAGCAATTCTTATTTTACAGGACGTTACTCAGTTCAAAGAGCTCGACAAGATGAAATCGGAATTCATGGCGCGGGTCTCTCATGAATTCAGGACTCCGCTCACCTCCATCAACATGACTCTCGACATTCTCAAGGACGAGCACATAGGGCACGTCAACAAACGGCAACACGAGCTTCTTGTTGCAGCGAAGCAGGATGCCGAAAGGCTTA
>JAJYJD010000189.1 GCA_021789755.1 Bacteroidota bacterium | reverse complement strand
GAAAATCTCGTCGAATAAAGAACGCTTTCGCTCGGTTGCGGCAAGGCCGGGTCGCAAGTCGCGAAAAGAAGTTGCAGAACGCGAAATCGATCCGTGAATGCCCTCCAATCTCTCCTGTTCTTTGAATCCTCAATAATTTCGGCTTATATTTTTTCATGAAGTGGTTAATCGACGGTTACAACGTTATTCTTTCGGATGCGAAGCTGGGAATGCTGTTCCGCAACGATGGGGAAGCGGGACGTGCGGAATTGATTTTCGAGATTAATAATTCCGGCAGATATTCATCCGATGATGTCGCCGTCGTCTTTGACGGTCGGTTTGGCTCATCCGTCTCACGTGAAGGGAGAAGACTGACAGTTCGGTTCACACCGCATGGCGAAACTGCCGACGACTTCATTAAAGGCGAGATCGGCAGCTCTACCAGAAGGCGTTCTCTTTTCGTCGTGTCAAACGATCATTCGATAGTCGGCTACGCACGCGAGTGCGGTGCGAACGCCGTCAGCAGCGCCGATTTCCTGGCGAGGCTGCGGAACAAAACACCGGGCCGGCGATTCGCCGAAGACCCGAAATCCGAGAAACCCGAATCATCCGGCGCGCCGGATCCTGAATTACTCAAACTATTCACCGGAAAGAAGAGATGAGAAATCGATTTGCTATTTTATTCGCCGCTCTCCTGCTGACTGCGGTGTGGATACAGACTGCAAGTGCACAACTGACGGCCATTGAAGGAAATGAAATTAGCTTCGGGAAAATCTACCAGACCGGCAAAATGGTTCATAAGATCATAACGCTGAAGAACGGCGGCGCCGACAGCATTACGATCAAAAATGTCAGTACGAGCTGCGGTTGCACGGCGGCTCTGGTATCGGACAGCGTTCTTGCCCCGGGTCAGAAGACTAAAGTCAAGATACAATTCAACCCTACCGGTTACATCGGTGAGGTCACCAAGTACGTTTACATTTCGAATTCCGATCCGAAGAACCAATTGATGACTGTAAAAATAACGGGGTATGTCGCGTACGCCCTTCAGCCTACGCCCGGCTATGTGCTCTTCAACAATGCGCACATCGGGAAGGTAGATAGTTCAGAGGTGACACTGTCCAATACAACGAACGAAATGATGAGCATCACCGGAGTGGTTGTTCCCACGAAGGAGATAACATACAGGATCAGCAAGAAGGTTTTGAAGCCCGGCGAGTTTGCAAATCTGGAATTGTACATCAACCCCGTGAACGGACGGGATGTCGACGGCTACATTGTAATACGGACGACAAGCGACAAGCAGCCGCAGCTGCAGATAAGAGTTTTTGCGGGTTTGATCGGGGGATAGTTCAGGCAGTAGCCTGTTTTCGTTTCCTCAGGAAAAGGGGATCGGTCCCGGAAACGACGACATCTTTGGTGATGACGCATTTGGCGACATCCGACATCGAGGGAAGATTGTACATGATTTCAAGCATTTTTTCTTCGAGTATCGAGCGAAGGCCGCGTGCGCCCGTTCCCCTGTCGAGCGCCTTCTGAACTATTGCCTTCAGGGCTTCATCCTCGAACTCAAGCTCCACGTCCTCAAGTTTGAAAAGTTTCCTGTATTGTTTGACGAGAGAATTTTTGGGAAGCATAAGTATATCCCTCATCGCCTCGTCGCTCAGGGTATGAAGTGCTGCGACCACCGGCAACCTGCCTATGAATTCGGGTATCAATCCGAACTTCAGAAGATCGTCCGGCTGCACGAGCGGAAGGAGCTCGTTCACCTCGTCGTCTTTGACTGAATGTATCTCGGCGCCGAAGCCCATAGGGTTCTTGCTGACCCGGCGCGCAATTATTTTCTCCAGTCCTTCAAAAGCGCCTCCGCAAATGAAAAGGATGTTCCTGGTATTCACATTGATGAGCGGCTGCTCCGGGTGCTTCCTGCCGCCCCGCGGAGGAACACCGGCGGTAGTCCCCTCGAGTATTTTCAGCAGCGCCTGCTGAACCCCTTCTCCGGAGACGTCGCGTGTGATGGACGGAGTGTCGCTCTTCCTGGCGATTTTGTCGATTTCATCGACGTAAACGATTCCTCTCTCGGCCCGCGCGACATCGTAGTCGGTGTTCTGGAGCAGGTGAACGAGAATCGTCTCGACGTCATCGCCCACATAACCCGCCTCGGTAAGCGTTGTCGCGTCGGCAATCGCAAAGGGCACGTTCAGTATCTTCGCGAGAGTCTGTGCCAGGAGGGTTTTGCCGGTCCCCGTCGGACCGATCAGGAGGATGTTACTCTTTTCAATTTCAGTATCATCCTCCGAATTGAGGCCGTGCGGAAGAGATATTCGCTTATAGTGGTTGTAAACCGCGACCGAGAGGATCTTTTTCGCATGTTCCTGCCCGATTACATACTCATCGAGTGCAGTCTTTATTTCTATGGGCGTCAGCGGAGCTTTTCCCGAATACTCCTCCGCGTGCTGCTTGTAGGCCGGGATGTTGCTCCGCAATATTTCGACCGAGTGCTCAACGCAGATGTCGCAGATATAAACGTCACCCGGTCCCGCGACCAGACTCTTCACTTCCTTCGCCTCACGCCCGCAGAATGAACAACGCATTTCCTCCTGGTGTTGCTTCGTCATTATTTACTAGTAATCCTTATTGATGTTTTTCTGTCGCTGATTTTTCAGGTCCGCGATCACGGTTGGAACCGCAATAGCGAACAAAACAACAAAAACGAGCATAACAAGCAGAAGCAAGTTGCTCATGTACTTTTTTATTACTCCGAATTAGTTTCACTTCTTTTTAGCTTCCCTTTTTACGAGGACGTTGTCGATCAAACCGTACTTGACAGCTTCCTCGGCGGACATAAAATAGTCCCTGTCGGTATCTTTTTCAATTTGCTCAATCGGCCTGGCGGAATGCCGCGAGAGTATTTCGTTAAGGTGCTTCTTTGTCTTGATGACCTCTTCCGCCTGGATGCTGATATCCGCAGCGGTACCCTGGAAACCGCCCCAGGGCTGGTGAATCATTATTCTTGCGTTGGGAAGGGAGGTCCTCTTACCCGAACTGCCGCCGGTCAGCAGGACGGCACCCATGCTTGCGGCGAGTCCGACGCAAGTCGTGGCGATGTCCGGTCGGACGTACTGCATAGTGTCGTAAATCGCCAGGCCTGCCGAAACGCTTCCACCGGGGCTGTTTATGTAAAGGTTGATATCCTTGTTCGGATCTTCGCTCTCAAGGAATAATAGCTGCGCGATCACGAGACTGGCGACGGTATCGTCTATCGCCGTTCCGATGAAAATGATCCTCTCCTTGAGCAGCCTTGAAAAAATATCGTACGCTCTTTCGCCGCGTCCCGTCTGTTCGATTACATAAGGGATCGTCAGCTGATTGTAAATTTCCATGCGTCTGCCGTTATTTGCAGAACCGCATGGTACGCCATCGAATGAATCCGAAAATGCCATTTTGTCAGTCCTCGTGTTCATGAGTCGGTGTTTTGTCGGTGACTTTCACTTCAGCCTTATCCACGATAAAGTTGAACATCTCGTTGAAAAGGAGTTTGTTCTTAACATCGTTGGAATTCTTGTAAAAATCCAGGAGCTTAGACCTGTCGAGCCTGTACTTCGTCGCCTCGTCGTCGGCGGTCCGCTCGAGAACGGAGTTGTCCAATTTCAGATTCTCCTTCTGTATAATCGCGGCGGCGAGCAGATTCCACTTCACCGCGCGGACGGCGGATTCACGGTACCGCTCCTTGACGAAGCTCCCGTCCACTTCCTGGTTGCCCGATTGCTTCTTCAGTTCTTCTATGAGATCGTTCAAGTATTCTTCCACCATGCTTTCGGGAACTTCGAACTCGTTCACCTTCAGAAGCCCCTCGGCTATCTTATCCCGAAGCTCTTCTTCAGCCTTATCTTCGTAGTAATGTTCCAGTTCCCTCTCGATGTCTTTCCTGAGCGCATCGAGGTTTTCCATTTTGCCGCCGGAGACTTTCTTGGCGAATTCATCGGACAGCTCGGGCATCACGAACCGCTCCATCTTCTTGACTGACACCTTGAACGGTTTCTTTCCCGCCGATTGGCCGGCTTTATCGAAAGTGCCGAGCTCCATGTTGAACTCGTCGCCCGGTGTCGACTTGAGCAGCCTCTGCTGCACTTCGGCAAGTTCAGGCGCCTTGCTCCGGAGATCGATCTTGTAATTCTCGCGCCTCTGGCCTATCAGAGGCACGCCCTGCGCGTCGATGACCTGCAAATCGACCGTCACGACCGCCTTTTCGTCCGCAAGCGATCCGGTCTCCTGCAATTCCGAGTTTGCTTCCCTGATATGCATAAGCTCATGTTCGACCGTCTCGGGAAGTATCCTGTACATGGCTCGTTCGAGCGTCATTCCGACATAGCCATTGGGTTCGATCAGGGGGACTACTTCGTACGTCAGGAAGAAATGGAGGGGATCGCCGGGTTTCCGCGTCTCGAAATTATAATCGACGACGCCCGCCACCTTCGTGTTTTCCTTTTCAAAAATATCTTTGACGATTTCGTTCACTATTTCCGGTACCGATTCCGATTCGATCTCTTCACCGTATCGTTTCTTCACAATTTCTATCGGCGTTTTGCCTTTTCTGAATCCCGGTACCGCGGCGTTCTTCTGGAACTCCTGGTACGCCGATTCGAATTTGCCCTTTACCAGATTATCTTCTACCGTTGCAGTAACCTCAAGCTGTTTCTTTAATCCGCCGAGGTCTCTGATCTTATAATCCACTTTCTTTCCTTTCCCGAATGGTTCTTTCGGATTTTACTTGAAGCTTACCAGCCTGCGCAATCTACGGTCGTTTTCCAGTGGTAGCTGCTTTGGGGAGCGAGCGTTTTGACGCTCCATGCAGGCGCTCAGTCAGGCTTTTGCTACAACCGTAAGGCGGTCCTTGATCGCAAATCCGGCGCTTGTTCGTGGGTAGAGGGGGAGTCGAACCCCCATCCCGTTTCGCGGGACTAGCTCCTAAGGCTAGCGCGTCTGCCAATTCCGCCATCTACCCGCTAATCGGGCCACCGCTTTCATGTACTTGTTAATATAACCAAAGGCGTCCAAATGTTCAAAAGCGTCACAAATTCTGCGGTTTTCCGACTAATTCTGGCAGCTCAGGCACTTACCGGTGACGTACGGCGAGAAATCCCCGTCAAAGTTCGACGGGTACCGGCCTCTTCAGGCCGAATGTTGCAATCCAGCACGGCAGGATCAGGAAAAGCGGACAATAGTCGAGGTTGTCCGCTACGCGGATGGTTTGCCTGCTTGTACTCCCACATGATGTTGTTCACCCGGAGCCGGGTTACGACCGGCGTCTAACCGTTATAGGCGGTTAGAATTTCATATTCCGTAGTTAATTCCGACGGATAGGAGATAAAATCCGTGCCAGCCCCAAGCCTCGCCTCAACAGCCAAATCCTCGTTGAAGAAATATCTCATCCCCCGCCGAGAGCAGCAGTGGGAGAACTGTCGGCAAGGTCACCAAACGCACCGAAGTCAGCAGCCTCGTAAATGAGAAAGACCCCGAAGAACGGATCCCATCGGGTATTAGCAGGCTTCGCGTGGTATAGAATAGTGACAGCGAAGTCCATGTACTTACGGTCAGCCGGCAGAGTATAATAATCGAACATGGCTCCAAAGCCGAGTAGGCCTGTTCTGCCTGCCCCGATCTCGTAATCGGCACCGATGGGGACTGCGCCTCCGTAGAACGGCATGCCACCCCCAATGAGACCGCTGTGAACACCAAAGTAATTAGTCCCACCTTTGAATTGCGCGTCAGCCGTTGGGACAAAGACGACAATTGTCAGAAGTAGAAACAAAAATTTGAAAAGCCTTCTTGCCATGGAGTCATTCCTCCTTTCCCGCGCGTCATTGTCCCTTCGTAAACCCGTCAGTTGAAACCAATCCCAAACTTGGCATTTATCGAGAAGTACAAATCCCTGAGCCCGTAATGTCCCGTCATCGGAATGAACTGGCTATAGCTCGGCTCAAGACTGTAGTGTGACACGATCGGGAAATTTATCCTGAACTCAGGTTCGAAGAACACGATATTACTCCATCTCTTGCCAATTCCGAGGTATCCGGATGTATAATTCATCCCGAGAGAATGAGTAGCCCAATCACTGTAGCCGTATGTTTCCCCGACTTCAAAGCGGTATTGATCGGTGATAACCCCCACGTAAATCGAATAAAAGAGGAAGAAGTTGCGCGGATAGCTGACGTAGCGAATCCCCGGATCGCCTGAGAAACCAACCATCCCCCCAAAAAATATGGGGCGAACCCTGATCTCAGCGCCGAAACCTTCCTCAACAGCTACTTGGCCAGGCTTGCTTAGATTTAGTCCGTAGACTCCGAGGTCCATGAACAGGTCGCCACCAACAAAGGACGGCCACCACTTGAAGTTGACGTAATTCGTGTCGATGAACTGGTAATGAGCCGTGTCGGCTAGGAAGACAGAACTAAGTCTGGAAAAATTGCCGGCGTTTTTTTGAGAGGTAGTAACTCCGCCTAACGCCGGGCCTGTGTTCATCTTGCCTGTGACTTCCGGCGCCGCTGTTGCCTCGAGCGAGCCGGACCAATAGTTGTCAGCGCAAAAATTGCCGGGATGCTGTTGCGCAGCTACACTTGATGCAATAAAAACAACAACTGAAGCGATCACCATGAATCGCTTTGATGATTTGTGAATCATGACGCTCGTCCTTCAACCGATCAACCGAAATAAAACCGCACTCCAAGTGCTTGAATGGACACGACCGGTTTATCCGCACCCGTTCCATATTCCCTGATATTTTCGAGAAGCACCGGTCTGCGTAAAGGGGACTGCATATCGTTAGCAAACATTTTTGGCCCGTCCCACATCGTTTATTGATTCAAAGTTGCTTGTCTGATCAGACAATGTCAAGTA
>JAJYJD010000188.1 GCA_021789755.1 Bacteroidota bacterium | reverse complement strand
GTTCGAGAAACGTCTATCTGTCAGAGAGCGAGCGCCGGCAGGCTACGGTGTTGTATCGATCTCTGAAACTTGCCGAGAAACTTGCCGCCGGCGGGGAGAAGGAACTCCTTCGCGTCAGATCCGAGATGATTAAGCTTATAAACGCCGAGTCGGAGGGGAAGATAGATTACATAAGCTTCGTCGATCCTGAACGTTTCGAGAGAATCGAGGCGGCCGGATCTCTGGACCGGGTCCTTGCATTGCTTGCCGTCAGATTCGGCAGGACGAGACTTATAGACAATATGTATTTGAATACTCGACACTAACAACGGTGAAGACTCAGGCTTACAACGATTGAAAACGCCAAATTACAAACGCCATGCTCCGATCGAAAACAAAGTTACAACAAGATAAGAAACGACATCGCGGGTCCTGGAACTTATAGTTTTAGTCGTTGGGAAACGGTGTTCGGAACCTGTTAAATGAGAATAGATGAACTGGACCGATTGCGGGCTCGACTGCCTGAAGTGCCCGGCATTCAGGGCGAGGAGTATTTCACCTCGGTGGTTCTGCTTCTCCTGGTCCCTGTAAACGGGGAATACCACGTACTGTTTGAGAAGCGGGCACATTCAATAAGACAGGGCGGGGAGATTTCATTTCCCGGCGGAAGGCAAGACAAGTCCGACAAATCACTCGAGGCGACAGCGGTTCGCGAGACGACAGAAGAGGTGGGAATACCGGTAAAGAAGATCCGCGTCATCGGCAGGCTCGATTCGGTTTTTGCGCCGATGGGCGCGATGGTGAACGTCTTCGTGGGAGTCGCCGACATCGAGCCGGGAAAAATAAGGAGAAATCCCGCCGAAGTGGAAAAAGTCTTTCTGCTCCCTGTATCCTATTTCGAGAAGAACAAGCCGGATGTATACACGGTCATGACGGAAGTGCATCCGGGCTTCGTCGACAAGTCGACCGGCGAGGAGGTCGTTCTCTTCCCGGCGAAAGATCTCGGGCTGCCGAAAAGATATTGGAGCACATGGGGCGGATTCAAGCACAAGGTTTTTGTTTACAAGACGGAAGAAGGAATTATCTGGGGAATAACCGCGAGGATACTCGTGGATTTCGTGAAACATCTCTCTGTGCACGGAGGCAAAGGTCGGGGGATGCTGAAATAGGGCCGGCATCGTGAGAGTTTAAGTCTTTCCGATGAGTCGTGCGTTCCCTGCATGATGACAAGGCAGGTTTATTGGGCAGCGCAATTTATGGAGGTGAGAGTAACGCGCGACTCGTTTGCAGTTGAGTTCATGGTGGGATAAATTGGCGGGGAAGGGAGGCGGCGAAAAGTGGGAAACACGGAGTACATCTCTCAAACCGGAACTGCGGCAGAAGCGAAGTGCTTTTCTTCCAAGGTCCCGGCAAAAAAAAGCAGAGTTGCTGACGGGATTACGGGAAAGCAATCACCTTCGAAGGGCTGCTCATGAAGAACGCGGCAAGTGGCTGTAATATCGTTTTGCCCGGATTCACCTGCCTGGTTACCCCGACCGAAGGCGCTACCAATGAAGCCGGTCTCAAGGAATTTATGCTGCCGGTGGTACTGACTCGTGTTCTCAGTAGGGTAGTAATCGGCCGCAACGGGTCGGGGAAAAAACGGCGGTACGGTATGCCTGGTTTGCGAAACTCGCTGAGGACTTAATGACATGATAAAGTCTTACATAATCGCCCTGCTGCTGGGACTCTTGACCGCGCGTGGTGTGATGGCACAGTACGATCCGGGAGATATCGAATACGGTGTCGGGTATGTTTCGGCTCAGATTCCTTTTCCGGATTCTATGATCGTGTATTCAGAAGCGTCTTTCGGATCGACGCAAATAGCCGTTGTCCAGAGCTGTACTATCAGGGTCCTAAGCCCCCGGAAGACATTTGATTGCTCTGAAACCACGATCCCGGTCGTCTACAACGATGAGTATGGGTTTCCTATTATCGGCTTCAGTCCGGACTCGTCGTGGATCAAGATATCATTGGATTGTCGGAACCGAATTAGTCCTGTCACCGGCTGGGTCTCCAGACGGACACGATGGCTTGAATTAGCACTGTGGGGAGATTGGTTTCGGAAAGGGATGCCGGTTTACTTCCGGCAACCGCAATGGAATGCCTTTTATTCTCAGCCCGATACGGCGCTGGAAGTGAAACCTGTCCTTGTCGTTCGGGATTCCATGCCCGACTATTGCATGCGAGTCGTTAAGACTGTCGGAGACTGGATGGAAGTTGATCTTCAAACTCCCTCGACTTTTGAATTATCACCCGAAGAAATTGCCCGACAGAACACCGCGACCTATAGGGTCTGGATCAGGTACTTTGGTCGGGAGAGTGGACTTCGCATCTGGTATTTTTGGGACTGAATATTGTCGGCTAACGACCCATGGCAGCCGAAGTGAGAGTCGTGTCGGAGGCATATCGGGCGGAGGCGCATTCGCTTCGTCGTTATGCGCCGCTGACATCAGCCGGATTCCATTCAAGATTAGAGGCACACGATGAAGATAATTGACCTGGACGAAAACCATCTTCCTCTTTATTTCGTCTGTCTCGAGGATTGGTCGGAGGAGGTCAGGGAGGCGGGCGGCCGCAAGGAAACCTGGTACAACAGAATGAAAGACAAAGGGCTTCGTGTGAAGCTGGTCCTGGACGATCATGGCGTTGCATGCGGATTGATACAATACATTCCCATCGAATACTCAACTGCCGAAGGCGTTGGTCTCTATTTCATCAACTGCATCTGGGTTCACGGCCACAAACAGGGAAGAGGCAACTTCCAGCATCGGGGTTTTGGCAAAGCACTCCTTGAAGCTGCCGAAGCCGATGCACGTGTGCTCGGGGCGAAGGGGATTGCTGCCTGGGGCCTTGTCGTCCCGACTTTCATGCGTGCATCATGGTTCAGGAAACACGGCTATCGTACTGCCGACAGAGCGGGGCTAATAACACTGTTGTGGAAACCGTTTACGGCCGACGCTCTTCCCCCGAAATGGATCCGGGAAACTGGCAGGCCCCCGCTTGAACCGAACAGAGTCACCGTTACCGCTTTCTGCAATGGGTGGTGTCCGGCGCAGAACCTTGTTCTTGAACGAGCCAGGAAGGCAAGCACTGACCCTCAGTTTACCGGCAAGGTGGTCTTTCGCGAAGTCGACACATTTGATCGCGCGGAATTTTTGCGACTGGGTATTTCAGACGCGTTGTTCATCGACGGTAAACGAGTGCGGACTGGCCCGCCTCCTTCCTACGATAAGATACACGGGCTCATCGCGAAACGTGCAAATAAACTGAGGTGAGAAATCACGGGCGACGGTACATGACAACCGTCAAACCGGCGTTCTCACACTCGATAGGCTTATTCGACGGCAAAAGCCGAAGGCGTCGGAAGAAATAGGGACGATTTTTCTTGACACTTTGGTGGACCTCCATTAAAATAAGTCCAGAGATACATCGGGTACGACGGGTAAGAAGAGATCGGACGGGACAATTAAAGACTCGAATGACTAATTGAAGCTCCCACGAGTGCGGGGGCATAGTTGGTGCATTTAAGCACGGTGTGGTGTTGTTGGCGGAACAGGGAAAAGGGTGGGCTGCAGAAAGAACAATAGCATTTACAGGAAAAAACCAATAACGGGCGCAGAACCGGCAAAGTGCGCAGCTTTCCGGCTCTCGCAGGACGGGAAAAGCATCCGTGAGCTTCCGTCCTCATGCGTGGAAACCTGCCGGATAAGCCGGAAACGGCAATCGTAGGCACCGAGAACCGTTTCGCTGTGGTCGTCAATTCGGTGATGAATGGCGCGAAGAAGTACATAATCCGCGAGCTGTCCGAGAGACTCGGTGCGGTTGAGTCGGAAGTCAGCGGGGAGACTCTCGAACTCGATGCGGAGAGTTTGGAAATCTTTGCGGACAAGTTTGAATTCGACGCGGACTGGATTGAAGCGGGTGCGGAGAAGTCAGAAGTGCGTGCGGAGATGTTTGCAATGCAAGAAATGACAATTTCATTGACGCAATGTCGCTGGAGTCCGCGCGACAGAGTCGGAAGTCAGCGCGGAGAGGTTTGAACTGCGTGCGGAATTGTTCGGATTCGGTGCGAAGGAGATTGAAGTGCCAGAATTGACAATAGTTCTGACGCCATGACACGGGAGACTCGTGCGGAGGCGTTTGCGCCGGAAGTAACTGCGAAAACGGAGCGGGAATCGGGTTTCCTTAGTGTCGCGGAGTCCTTACCCATTGTCCGGGCAGCGATGGGAAGGGAGAAGTCCACTGCCCGGATAACAGGAAATTCATACGGAAAGGAGAAGAGGGAAGATGTCGAAATTCATTGAGAACAAGCTTTCGATGTACGAGGGCATAAGGACGTTCCTGAAAGCCAATGCGGCAAAGCTTTCTGCCATTCCTGCGCTGGCGGCGGCAGCTGAGGACTTCGGTGCTGTCGTGGATCGAATCAAGGCGAAGGGATTGGAGGTGGACAATGCAAGCGCAGGCAAGGCACAGAAGAAAGCCAATGCAGAGGAGGAGCTCCTGGATGCACTCCTACCCGTGTCATCGGCCCTCTCTGCGATGGCCGCCGTATCGAAAGATGCCGAGCTGAAGGCGAGAGTCGTTGTGACGGAAGCTCAGCTTCGGAAGATGCGGGATACCGACCTGGCGAAGAAGGCGGAAGGTGTCTACCAGGCAGGAGTGGAGAAACTTGCGGTGGCGGCTGAGTACGGACTGACACAGGAACTGCTTGCAGCGCTCGATGCGAAGTCGAAGGCGTTCTCACAGGCAATGGGGGAGCGCGAGTCGAGTGTTGGTCAGCGAATAGGCGCGAGGAGCGCCATGATGGACCTATACGACGAGGCCGATGCGATCCTGACGGGGCGGCTGGATAACCTTATGGGACTCCTGAGAAAAAAGGAGTCACAACTCTGCGAGGAGTACAATTCGACGAGAGTGATAAGAGATGCGGGCCTGAGGCACAGGCCCGTCGCATCACCGCAGGAGCAGGCCACGGCACAAAGTCAGCCTGCTGAACCGAGGTAGCATCCGGGTGTACTGAAGGTAACTGGAGGCGGGGGCGGATCGGGAAATCCCGGCCCCCGCATTTCAAATCGGACTGGAAAGGAGACAGGGGATGATAAAGAGTAAACTGTTCAATATTGAAGTAAAGGCGCCATTTCACGGTATGACTCTGAAGGATGGGGATGTTGCGCCGCCGGCCGTGCTGACGGGAGTCATAAACGCGAAGCAATCCGCGATCACGTTCGGCGGCGCCCCGGTATTGGTGACGATCATGTGGAAGGTGCTCGGTGCGGCAGTCCCTTCGCTCGGCGAGTCGAAGCTCCTCGCGCTCGGGCTCTCAATATTCGTAGGTATCGTGATCTACGCGATGAGCGTGCAGCCATCCGGTTCCACCAGGGAGAAGATTCTGGCATACCTGTACGCGTTCATAAACTCGTTTGTGATCGCGGCGACGGTGCTGGGAATTGACAGCGCCGTGGCGCTTCCTTAGAGCCCCGTGATGGGTCTTGCGCGGCATCCATTAAGGATGGACGCCTTGGAGAAAGGGGGAAACCCCCAATGGGGTTTCGTGAAATGGATAGCCGTCCGTTTCCAACCGAATGGCGACTGAAAACCAAATGCCGAGTAGCGAGAGAAAAAAAGGAGCAATCATGAAAAGACAAACAATCAGGTCTAAAATCCTGCGGGCAGCGACCCCGGTATTGTTTTCCGTGGCACTCCTGCAAAGCTGCACGTCGGTGAGCCTCATATCGCCGTACGATGAGGTCACCGATGGGTACCTGACCGCTCTCCACGCTTATGTGTTGGGCTTCATCGACACCCTGGAGCAGCAAGCGGGCAGGGACGCAGCGGCATTGACCAGGCACGAACAAACGTACGAGGGAATAGAAAGGCAAATAACGCAATTGGAATTTCGCGTGGCAGCGATGCCTAACAATGAAGTCATAGTCAAGCTCGTGCACCAGATCCGGCTGTCTGTTCTGGGAAGCGGAGGTCCCGCTCAGGAAGGGAGCAGCCTGAGAGACCTGCATTCCCTGAATGAACATAACAGGGCGTTGGGTCCTTCGAGGGCCGTGCTGGAAGTGTGCAGGAGGAATATAGACCAAACGATTTCGGCTGCCCTCGCGCTGGAGCTGTACGAAAAAGCGGGCAAAACTTATAATCAGTAGCGGGTGAAAGGAACAAACATCATGGCGTTATTAGATGATTTGAAGGTTGGAATATTGAAAGCCGCGAGTGGTGCGCTCAGCGGCAAACCGCAGGTGGTGGTTAACTACCTCAAAGTGGAAGGGGAGAAGCTTGCGCTGACGCTTTCGATGATCGCGGATGGAGTCGCCAACAAAACAATAACTCAAGAAGAAGCCGTGATCCTATTGAATCAACAGAAGGTTGCAGCGACATCAGTCTTGACGGCTTCAGTGGGAATGTCGATAGTTACTGCTCAGAAGGCAGTGAATGACGTGCTGGCGGCTGTTAGAGACATTGTAAACAGTAAGCTTCCGTTCCCTTTGTTGTAGAGCGTTTCCCGGGGCCTTGACTCCGGAGGGTACTGGGCGCTTGCCGGTCAACATTGCGAGCGCTCAGGTTCTTCTGAGTCCGTTAAAGAGTTGAGCCGCACCGGAGTCCACGTCTGGCCTGAGGACTCGTCTGGGATTTGAGGCTGAGTTAGTGGGATATCGCCGCGGCGGACGGCGATAATGCCAATATCGGGGTCGGTTGCCCACCACCCTTCCATGGCAGCCTGCGCCGCGGGACAAAAAGAGTATGGCAGATTCGGAAAGAGGGGCGGAGTCTATCCTGCTGCGCTCGGCGGTTGAACCTCTGTAGGGCACGCTCACCTATCGCCCTCCTGAATGCCGCCCACGCCGCAGGAAGTTTGAATCATTTGG
>JAJYJD010000187.1 GCA_021789755.1 Bacteroidota bacterium | reverse complement strand
AAAGCAATGGGCATATCCAGTTGATCTCCACGAGCAGGCACATAACACAGGGATATCCGGACCTCGTCCGGTTGGGATCCAACGAGAGAGGGACTGAGTTCAACGGAGAGAGCAAGGTCATCGCGGGCGCTCCGTACTCGTTGTTCTTCGCATTTCCGCGGGGCAAGAATTTTTCAGTAAGCAGGGCAAAGGCGGAGAACCTCGATGTCAAGATTGACAATCATCAGGGCTGGGCGTGCGTGGAATTTACTTCCCCGAAAACCACAGAAATAAATTGGGAAGTATCGTTTTCTACTGCGGTTTACTATCATTATCCCGTCAGCACGCCGTATGGATTGAGCGTGACCGGCAGAGGACTTGATGGGGCGGAGCTGCACTGGGCCGATCAGTATAATCTCAACCTCGGCTGTGAAGTCTACCTTGATGGAAATCTTGTCGGTTACACCCCTACAAATGTATTCCCGTTATCAGGCTTGAATGCCGATTCGAGCTACGATGTCTCCGTAAAATCTGTGTGGGAAGACGGCAGAGAGAGTAAGAATGCCGCCTCGAAGCGCTTCGAGCTCAAGAAGCTCCTCCCGGACAAGATAGACCTGAGCGATCTACGGCCGGTGCATGCGACTGCAGGCTGGGGAACCGTCGCGATGAACAAGTCGGTGACCGGGAATCAATTGTCGCTCGCGGGCAGAGTCTACGAACACGGAATAGGCACACACGCGAACTCTGACATAGTGTTTGATGTTAATAGTCTATATACCAGGTTCACTGCCACCGTTGGGCTTGACGACAACAACGGCAGCAAGGACGGAAGCCTCGAGTTCTTTGTATTTGGTGACGGCCATGAATTATGGCACAGCGGCGTAATGACTCATGCCAGCGGCGCGATTCCCGTGTCAGTCGATATAAGAGGAGTCAAACAGCTTCTTTTGAGAGTTGCCGAGGCTGGCGGCGGGATAGACTATGACCACGCCGACTGGGCGAACGCAAGGCTGGAAGACCTGAGCAGATAAAGGCGAGGCAGTTCTCTGTCCACTGGGGAACGGTGTAAGAAGCGGCACAACCGGACTGTATTAGAGGCCCCGTGTTATTTTGCCCTTACGTTGAAATTTTCTCATTCATTCTGGAGTAATCATGAAAGCTATTTCGTTGAAGCCGGGAACGACTTCTATTCAACTTGTCGATCGCCCGGAACCTAAGGTAAATGCGCCTGATGAAGTAAAGGTTAAGATTGTTCGAGTCGGTATCTGCGGAACCGACCGCGAGGAGGCTGCCGGAGGAAGATCGCTCGCGCCGCAGGGAAGTGCCGATCTTGTGCTCGGACACGAAATGTTCGGGAAGGTCGTCGAGGTCGGGAAATCCGTAACGAGAGTGAAGCCGGGCGACTACGTGGTATTAACGGTGAGACGCGGTTGCGGCAAATGCCTGCCGTGTATGATGAATCGTTCGGACATGTGTATGACCGGCCAGTATCACGAGCGAGGGATTTGGGGATTGGACGGTTACCAGACCGAATTCGTAGTCGACAGGGAGCAGTACATAGTGCACGTTCCCTCCGAGCTGGAGCCGGTAGGGGTCCTGACCGAGCCGACATCCGTTGCGGAGAAGGCGATCGACGAAGCCGTCAGGATTCAAACATCCCGTCTGCCGGACGCGGGAGCGACGCCCGACTGGCTGTACGGAAGGAAATGTCTTGTCGCGGGTCTGGGCCCGATCGGACTTCTCGCTTCGGTAGCGCTTCGCCTCCGCGGCGCGGAGGTCTATGGGATGGATATCGTCGATGAGAACAGCGTCCGCCCGCAATGGCTTGAGAAGATCGGCGGAAAATATATTGATGGGAGGAAAGTCCCGGCTCAGAAAGTTGCCGATTCCGTCGTGCCGATGGATCTCGTTCTCGATGCGACAGGCGTAGCGCCTGTGGAGTTCAACCTTCTCGACACGCTTGCCATGAACGGCGTTTATGTACTTACCGGAGTTCCCGGCGGAGACCGTCCCCTGCAAATCGATGGCGCGGATCTTATCCGGCGTCTCGTACTGAAGAACCAGGTTATGATAGGAAGCGTAAACGCGGCACGGGACCACTTTCAGCTGGCCGTCGAGGATCTCGCACATGCCCGGCTCCTGTGGGGAGACCATCTGAACAAGCTCATCACGAACAGGCACCGACTCGACGACTTCAAATCCGCCTTTCAGCACCACGCAGATGATGAAATAAAAGCAGTGGTTGAATGGTAGAGCTCTAGTTTTGCTTGTTAATATCTCTGAGCGATTACTTCCGACGTTTGTTATTCTATCCGCCGGAAGCTGCAATTGTTTTGTGTCAGTGAACAATTGCGGTGCGATGGGAAAGGGAAATGCAGCCGTCGAACGGCGCAGCGACTTATGTATTTTGGAACGAGTGTATTAAATTCGACGAGCATTTTGGTCAGCGTCTAATATCTCAAAGGCCCTGCAGGCTGAAAGGAATGTGTCTCATATGGATAACTTTGATCCGAGGGAAGAGTTGGAAAGGAAGTACCGTCATCATCATCGATGGTACACAGTGAACCGCATACTTAGGGATTACTCTCAGGCCCTCAGTATTATAATATCGTTGGGTATTCCGACAGGCTTGTTGATCATTCCGACGCTACCGACGGAATCACAGGGCGAGATGAACAAGCTTGTTCTTGCGCTTTCCTTTTTCGGGGTTGCGTTCGCCATTTTGCCGCTTATCTTCCGCGTTGCCGACAAGACTGAGCACAATAAGCTTCTTTCAAATAAAAGTCATCAGGCCTTGCTGGGTGAACGTGATAAGATGGATGATGCTCAACTAGTCAAGATACTTATTGAAATCGAAGAACTGGAATACAAGGAAGCGAAACAATAATATGGAAATCCGGGTATGCGTCGTGAGAAGACACCTTCTCTTAGCTGCGCTCGGCAGCTAACCCCTCCTTTCCCCCAGTGAATACAATTCAGAAGATTGTTTATTGGTCCGACAGGTGGCTGCCGCTTTTCACAATTCTTGAAGAAAATCGTGATCGCTGGTTTGTAAGGAGATTCCGCGCGGAGGAATGGTTTTCTGCCGGGGGCGGTCTGCTTGATATTGGCTCGGGGGTAGGCGACGTCACCAAAGCAATTCAAAGTGCCACGAGATGTAATGTGGTAGGTATGGATAATGTCGATTATCGCAGGCTAGGGAACAGGATTAATCCAAAGAATCCTTATCTGTTGGGGGACGGCAGATCTCTGCCCTTCAAGCACGACTCATTCGATGGAGTGCTTCTGATATGGGCGTTACACCACATGCAAAATCCATTTGAGGTCCTGTCGGAAGCATTCAGAGTAATGAGAAAAGGCGGGCGCATTGTTATCTTGGAAGACTTGATCGATCAAAGTAGGCCCTTCACAAAAAGGCTGGTCAGGGCTTATGATCAGGTCATCAACCTGGAATTGCGCAGCCACGCTGAACGGAATTTTTCTTTAACTGAACTGGACAAAATTGTTCGCGAGAACTTCTCCGTGAGGGGAATCGAGCTCTCTGAAGTACCTGCTTCCCACAAATTCGGGGTGATTAAATTCGGGATCCTTCGTTATGAGAAGTTGTGACAATAAAGAATCCCAAGATCACGTTCTTGAAGCCGAACTCCAGGCCGCCGACAGTCTATTGAGTCGGATCACTAATCCGAACTGGGTTTTCATTTGCTTCCTTTTGTTTTTCCTGCAAAATAGGCCAAAGTAATGTAGCTGGGAATCCTCAAGGAAAGTGGTCCGGCGGGTTGCGGGTCTTGCATTCACTCCGTTCAATAGGTGAGCCGGGGTGATTTTTGCACATTTCTTGAGAATATGCGTATCTTTGGTTGGTGGCAGAAGGGTCCGGGATACCGGAATTCGCCTTCTTAGTGACCCGGGTTACCGAGTATGCGGGACAGCTTATCCCGGAATTGACGGTATCGAGCTGCTCCCGATCGCTGTCGGCGGATAAGCCATTTGTGTCGGTCGAGAGGGACTCGTATTGATCGTTCTGCCGGAAGAAACCTCTGGAGGAGAGCATGAGGGACGCGGATGGGAAAACTTCCCGTCAGGAACTGTCGGCGCTGAAGGCGTGGTTCAGTACAATTGCCCGCTATTTTCCAGCGGGCGAGCTCCATCTGTTCAGCAGAGACCTGAAATACCTGTTCAGCACACACAGCAAGGGGAGGAAACGGGGCGATATCAAGCCATTCCCGGCGAACAAATCCGTAGTAGATATAGTCGACAAAAAAACGGCGGCGTTGATCCTCAGCAATCTTGACAGGGTGCTGGAAGGAGAAACCGTTTCATTCGAAGCAGAATACGAGGGGAGGAGGTTCCTGACTCACGCCGTGCCTATGTTCAATCCCGCTGACCGGGAGACTTATGTCCTGCTCCACTCCACCAACGTTACGGGGATGAAAGACATACAGCACGGATCACCGCCGGCAGGGATAACCGGCGACAAAAGGGCACCGCTCCGTCAGAAGAGCCAATCGGCTGGACGTGAGAAGAGTGGAGAAGCGTACTACGATCTTATTCCATTTCCGATGTTCTTCACCGATACTGACGGAAGAATCCTCAGCATGAACAAAGCCTTCTGCGATGCGACGGGGTATACTGATGACGAGGTGCGGCGGCTGACTCTCCACGATCTGGAGCCGGGGTTCACCAAGGTTGTATGGGAGGAAAATCTCAAGAAGATAAGAAAAGCCGGCAGGCTTACCAGGAGGGCGGTACTCAAAAGCAAAGACGGTTTGACCGTAAGCGGCGAAATGGACTTGAGCCTGGTAATGAAGGATTCGAAGCACCTGGTACATGGGAGCTTCAGGAAGATGACCGAAAGCCTCCCCGAAGAGGGAATCTGGCAGAGCGAGGAGAAGTTTCGTCTGATCTCGGAGAATGTTCCTGATCTCATCGCCGTCCTCGATGTCAGGGGAAGACATGTCTATGTGAATCCATCCTACAAGAGCATCATAAGCGACCCGGATACGCTTCTGGGTAAAGAAGTGTTTGAGATAGTGCACCCGGACGATCGTGAACGAGTAAAGAGAGCTCTTAACGAAGGGCTGGACTCGGGACTCGACCAGCGAATCGAGTTCAGGCTGGTGGCTCCCGATGGCAGCGTCAGGTTTGTTGAGGCACGAGGGAAAGCCGTAAGGGACGATAACGGAGTATTAAGAAACGCCGTCATTGTCAGCAGGGATATAACGGAGAAGAGAACCGTCGAAGAGCAGTATTTCAGGAATCAGAGAATAGAAAGCCTCGGCACTCTTGCGAGCGGAATATCT
Source organism: Bacteroidota bacterium (assembly GCA_021789755.1). GTDB lineage: Bacteria > Bacteroidota > Ignavibacteria > Kryptoniales > JAKASW01 > JAKASW01. The sequence goes on along the minus strand of JAJYJD010000187.1, from coordinate 1,649 downwards.
CACGATCTCAATAACGTCCTCACCCCGGTGATCCTCGGCGTCGAAGCATTGAAGAGAATTCAGATGGATGAAAGAGGGCTCGCAATTCTGAAAAGTATCAGCTCTAGTCTCATGAGAGGCCGGGATATTGTCAAACAGGTGCTGACGTTCGCCCGCGGCGTGGAAGGGGGCACGATGCTGATCCAGCCCCGCCATATCGTCAAGGAAGCCGTGTCTCTCATGAAAGAGACATTCCCTAAGTCGATCGCAATTGTGGAGAATATTCCTAAGGCTCTCTGGCTGATCAACGGAGATGCAACGCGCATCAACCAACTGGTGATGAACCTTGGAGTAAACGCGCGGGATGCCATGCCGGATGGAGGTATCCTTTACATCTCGGCCGACAACATCATGATCGACGAGCAGTTTGCAGTCATGAAGCCCGGTGCCAAACCGGGACCGTATGTCCTCCTCACTGTCCAGGACACCGGCATCGGAATGTCCCGCGAAGTGAAAGAACACATATTCGAACCTTTCTTTACGACCAGGGAAGTCGGCAAGGGAACAGGTCTCGGTTTATCGATCGTACACTCGATCGCAAAGAGCCACGGCGGATTCATTACGGTGGAAAGCGAAATTGGCAAGAGCACCACGTTCAAAGTCTATCTCCCGGCGATTGAAACCTCGGAAATGGAGAAACCCGGTCAACCCGATGTGCAGATGCTGTCCGGACATGGCGAGCTGCTCATGGTTGTCGATGACGAGGTTTCTGTGTGCCAGATTACCAGGCAGACTCTCGAGGCCTTCGGCTATCGCGTGCTCACTGCGACAGACGGCACGGAAGCCGTCGCGCTTTTCGCGGAAAAAAGAAATGACGTGTCTTTGGTAATCATGGATATCGCTATGCCTGTCATGGACGGCCCGCGAACCATAAGGGCACTTCGCAAACTCAACCCGGACGTGAAGGTCATTGCTTCGAGTGGAATTGTGATCGAAGACCATCTCAACCTGGAGGATGCTGCCGCACCAAATGCCTTTCTTCCCAAACCTTACACCGCCGACAAACTCCTGCAGGTTGTCCACTCGGCGCTGAAGGGCTCCTGACGGAAACCGATTTCTCGCCGGACCTTCGGACGCGGCGAATCGATGACGCGCTCCGTAGTTTGTCCGCGTCTCCGTGTCGGAATCGGCTCCTCGACCTGTCCAGTTCTATCAACTTTTTGCACCTGAAATTCCCGATAATTTGCAGGAAAATCGCGAGAGGTGAGAATGCTTTGTGCATCGATACACACAAACTCGGTAAACACTTTGGTCCAATAATCAGTGACTGCAAATTATCTTCCGCTCACAGCTCGGTCTACTGATAAAGACAATCTCACCTTTCTTTTTGTCAACAACCTTTAACAAAAGCAAAAAAAGTCCCGCCGCGATTTCTCGCAGCGGGACTTGTAAGCGGAATGTAAACAGTCTCAGCTTACTTCATCAAAATCATCTTGCGAACCTTGGAATATGTTGGCGTTGCCAGCCTATAGAAGTAAACACCGCTGGCGAATCGCGATCCGTCGAATTCGACTTCATGGTACCCTGCTGTCTGTTGGCCATCAACCACTGTTGCTACCTCTCGGCCCAGTATGTCGTAGATCTTAAGAGTGACATGGGTGTCTTTTGGC
>JAJYJD010000186.1 GCA_021789755.1 Bacteroidota bacterium | reverse complement strand
CCTATAGATCCCAAGCGGCTCAGAGATTTCATGAAAGCGGCGAGAGCGTAACCCCGTCCCATGTCCAGGTAAAAAGAATCCCCCATCGTGACGGGACTCTTACGGAAGAATTAATCCTGGGGCGGCAAATCTATCACTTCATGAGAATCATCTTTGCGACGCGACTTTCTCCGGGTACTGTCAGCCGATAGAAGTAAACTCCCGAAGCCAGATTGGCACCGTTGAATTGAACCGAATACACGCCGCTGTTCTGGTAACTATTCACCAGCGTCTCGACTTCTCTCCCGAGCACATCATAGACCGCAGTTCGAACGATGGTTGTCCACGCGCTGCTCTTCCCGTACCTGAGTCCAGCAGCGATATTCTCGCCTTGCATTCCGGCGAGCGATCTGTCATATGGATCGTGAATAAGGGCGTCCTTCCCCTTGCTCTCCATCGCCCGGTGAAGTGCAACCCATTTCGCCGTATCCGATACGCGCGAGATCAACGGGTTGGCGGCTCCTGTAATGCCGTCATGCTCCATGTTTGTCTCCGCTTATAATGGTCTGTTCGTGCCTGCTCATCGGTTTGAGGCAAACGCAGTCTCTAATAACGAGTCGGGTCGTATTGTAGTTTCAATTATATCCCGGGCCTACCGGTGCTCGGGAAGGCAACATTCCCCGGCAACTGATTATATGTTTGACGAGCTAACGACAAGAAAAGATCTCGGACATGAATTACACGAGTACGCCCGATTTGTCGAATCCATGCTTTATCATATCGTATTCGTTTCATTCGTGATTCTGATTTTCACCGGCTTGTTTTGTGAAATATGTAAACTTCGCGAATCTTCTTGTCTATCCGTGCCATTCTGTTTATTTTGAAGACACATGGGAGCTTTCTTGCTGCCGTCATCCTTCGCTTGCGCCGAGGCATCGATAGCCGGCGGGGCAGATCCATTTGTAAGAGTCCTTGTATATCTGGTTGTTATTCTGGTTGCAGCCAAACTCGGTGCGGAATTGTTCGAGAGGATAGGACAACCCGCGGTACTTGGTGAGCTTGTCGCAGGAGTCATACTCGGCAATCTTGTCCTTGTGCATGGCAGCTGGAGTTTCTTCCAGCCTCTCCGCGCCGCCGTACTCACGGACCACGCGGCGATAGGGATCGACATTCTCGCAAAGATCGGTATAATCATACTTCTTTTCGAAGTCGGACTCGAGTCGAGCGTCAAGGAAATGAGACGCGTCGGCATCTCGTCGTTTCTCGTCGCCGTCATCGGCGTCGTACTCCCTTTCATTCTCGGCTATTTCGTGTCGGCGATCTTCATCACGAAAGTGCCTGCCGGAATCCTCGCCTTATCGCCCAATTTCAGCATTCAAAACATCCACATGTTTATCGGCGCAACTCTCTGCGCCACAAGCGTCGGCATAACGGCGCGGGTCTTCAAGGATATGGCAAGGATACAGACGCCCGAGGCCCGCATCGTCCTCGGCGCTGCTGTTATAGATGACGTCCTTGGACTGATCATACTCGCCATCGTTTCTGCCGTCGTCTCCTCCGCTGAAACCGGAAACGAGTTGTCCGTTCTCCAAATAGTGAAGTTGACCGTCATTGCGGTCGGTTTTCTCCTCGGTGCTTTGATCATCGGCATATATTTTATACCGAATTTGATGAAGGTCGCGGCAAAGTTCAGGACACAGGGACTCATGCTGATCACTTCTATTCTCATATGTTTCGGACTCTCCGCGCTGGCGAACGAGGCTGGACTGGCTTCGATTGTCGGAGCCTTCGCGGCCGGCCTGATTCTTGAGGAAATACATTTCAGGGAATTCGACGCCAAAGTCGGCATCAGAGATCTTATCCAGCCGATCTCAATCGTATTTGTTCCGATATTTTTTGTCCTGATGGGTATTCAGGTCCATTTGGAGAGCTTCTTCGTCCCATCCGTGATCGGGATCTCGGGCGGATTGATCGTTGCCGCCATGATCGGGAAACAGGCGTGCGGGTTGGTGGTGCGTGAGAAGAATATCGACCGCATCACCGTCGGCATCGGTATGATCCCGAGAGGAGAAGTCGGGCTGATATTTGCCAGTATCGGCAAGGCGCTTGGAGTCATCGACAATGATATTTTCTCCGCCGTCGTTATCATGGTGATCGTGACAGCGTTCGTTACACCTCCGCTGCTCAAGTGGTCGATTGCGCGGGCTGAGCGGAAAAGGGAGCCCGAAGCCTGAACTCGGAGGCCCGAATAACCCTCAAAACAATCTTCCATGAACGCGAAAGTTCTGTTATGAAAAAAGACGGCGTCTCGCCGGTTGTATTTTTACTTGTCGCCGCGTTGTTCCTGCTGCATGTTGCCGTCAATATTTGGGGACCTTACGGGTTTCACCGCGACGAATTCCTCTATATAGCCATGGGCGAACATTTCAGGCTCTTCGGAATGGATTTTCCTCCGCTCATTGGGCTCATCGCTGAAATTGAGCGGATGGTCCTCGGTAATTCAATCGCCGCCATCAGGTTTTTCCCCGCTATCGCTGCGGCGATACTTGTCTGGGTGTCGGCAGACATTGCCCGTCGTCTCGGCGGCGGCACTTTCGCTCAGATTCTCTCTGCGCTCCTCATGTTCTTCAGCCCGATTTTCCTTCGGCCCGGCTCGCTGTTCCAGCCCGTTGTTTTCGACCAGCTATGGTGGGCGCTCGGCTGCTGGGTCGTCGTGCGCTGGAAGGAGAGCGGCGACCCGCGCTGGTGGATCGCACTTGGAATTATCATGGGGATCGGCCTTTTCACGAAGTTCAGCATTTTTCTCTTCGGCTTCGGAGTTCTTGTCGGCTTGATCGCAACACATGACAGGCGCCTGCTGCTAACGCGCTGGCCCTGGATTGCCCTGGCGCTTACGCTGCTCATCGGAAGTCCGTCGATAATCGGGCAGGTAACTCTTGGGTTCCCGTTCTTCGGCGTCATGGGCGATCTGCAGAGACAACAATTCACGCACGTTTCATGGCTCGATTTTGCGACCGGCCAGATTCTCATGCTCGGTGTAATCTCTTTTCTCGTGTCTGTAACCGGGATCGTAGTCCTCTTTGGATCTGGGCGTTTTAAGAATTTCAGGATACTTGCCTGGGTGTATGCCGGAGCGTTCGCTGTTTTATTCATGATGCACGGAAAGGCGTACTATCTTGGGCCAATCTACCCCGTGATGATTGCAGCCGGAGCTGTGATGACCGAGGTGGTGGGAAAAGCAAAATGGAGGATCGCTTTTCGTTCAGTGCTCCTTCTGCTTCTTTTTGCCGGAGGGATTGTATCTCTTCCGTTTGGTGTGCCGATCCTGCCGCCGCAAAAGATGGCAGGTTACGGCGCAGCTCTCGGAATGTCTGCCGCAAACACGACGAACACCGGAAGAGCCCTCAGGCTCCCGCAGGACTACGCCGACATGATCGGCTGGAACCAAAGAGTGGAGGCAATCGCTCGGGTCTACGATTCCCTCGATTCGGCCCAAAAGTCGCAGGCGGTCATCCTCGCATCAAATTACGGTGAGGCGGGCGCGATCGATTTCCTCGGTCCTCGATTAGGATTACCGCATTCGATCTGTTTCGAGGGGACATACTGGTTTTACGGCCCCGGAAAGAAAACCGGAGCGACGACGATCGCCATCGGTTTTGATTCGCTCGACCTCGTTAAGAACTGGCGGGTAATAAAGCCGGCCGCGCATATCGTGAACAAATGGACGGTTCCCGAAGAGCAGAATCTCACGATTTATCTTTGCGAAGACGAGATCAAAACTGCCCAGGAGATTTGGCCGTCTCTTGCGGACAAATATTAGGCTGCCTCATTTGCGGTATTGAACTGCCTTTGATGGACAGAGGTCGGCTTGAAAGCCAGGCGGTTGAAGTTAGGGTCCAATACTTGCGCGCGGAACAGACGGAAAAAGGAACGGATTCTCGCGGATTATTTACCAATAATGATTCGAGCCGTGGTGATCTTGTTTTGTTCTGTGTCATCCGTGTCCCGTTTTTCCGGTTCGAGATAGCCCACTCCCTCATTTGCGCGTTTCTTGATTAAAATGAGCCATCAGGTTATATTACCATGCTTTTTTCCACCGGAAGGGCACTGTATGTCGAATTCCGCGGAATTTTGTTATTTAATAATGTTGAACGAGGAATTCGAATGGCAGCCCTGAATCATTTGCATGGTCTGCCATGCGGCACTATACGAGAGATTATTGACGCATGAAGATAAATATTTCGAACCTCTCGGAAGGAGTTCACGAGTACGAGTTCGAGGAGAATCCTTCCAGTATCGAGCTGGATGAGCGTTTTTCGAGGCCGGTTGTTGCGAAGGTCGGTATTGAGAAACGAAGAAGACAGCTTTTTTTAACGGGACACATAAAGACTTTCGGCAAATTCGTCTGTGACCGCTGCCTCGATAATTTCGAAAAGGAAATCGAGGTCGATTACAGAATGACCTATGTGTACGATATGGAAGACGCAGGTGAGATTGACAGAGGTGAGATAACGGTGATTCATACGAGCACCAACGAGATTAACATCGCTGAGGATGTCCGGGAGTACATACTTTTATCGGTTCCCCTCAAGCTCCTGTGCAAGGACGATTGCGCGGGGCTGTGCAGCACATGCGGTGCGAACCTGAACCAGGGAGCATGCGGCTGCCCGAAAGAAGACATTGACCCAAGATGGGAAAAACTGAAGAAGATTATCAATAAAAATTAGGATCAAGGAGCAGATATGCCAAATCCAAAACGAAGACACTCGAAATCCAGAGGAGCTAAGCGCCGCACGCACTACAAGGCGGTGGCCCCGACGATTTCGGAGTGTCCGCACTGCCACGAACCGAAGCTCCCGCACCGTGCTTGCCCCAACTGCGGTTATTACAGCGGACGAGTAACGTTTATCCCCAAAGGCGCATAGCCTGAATCGGAATTTCGAATCCTGAATTTCCAGTTCACGACTAAAGAATTCAGCATTTAGAATCTTTCAATGCGAATAGCACTTGATGCGATGGGCGGTGACGAGGCGCCGCTCAAGATCGTCGAAGGAGGACTGCAAGCTCTGAAAGAGTCCGGCAACCGGTTCGAGCTTGTGCTTGTCGGACGAAAGCAGGAAGTCGAGGGCGAAATCTCACGTCTGTCGGGCTCCGGTTTGAATTATTCCATCGTGGACGCGACTGAAGTGATTAAGATGGACGAGACTCCCAACACGGCACTCAAACAGAAACGCGACTCATCCATTGTTGTCGGCGCATACCTGCACAAGGAAAGAAAAGTCGATGCGTTCGTGAGCGCGGGTAACACCGGTGCATTCATGGCGGCATCGACGCTCATACTCGGCCGTGTGAAAGGTGTCGGGCGCCCGGCCGTAGGCACACCACTCCCGACAGTCACCGGGACATGCTTCCTGATAGACTCCGGTGCAAACTCCGACAGCCGTCCTCACCACATCGTCGAATTCGGCGTGATGGCTTCGATATTCGTGCGTGAGATCATGAAAAAGGAAGACCCGACCGTCGGCCTGCTCAACATTGGAGAAGAAGCTTCGAAGGGAAACGAACTCGCCCAGGCATCCTATCCACTCCTCGAAAAGAGCGGATTAAATTTCATCGGCAACATTGAAGGAAGGGACATCCTGGCGGGAAAAGCGGACGTTGTTCTCTGCGACGGATTCGTCGGCAACATCGTCCTGAAATTTGCGGAAAGCATACTCCCGACGTTGAGGAGCAGGTTCAAGCTCTTTGCCTCCGGCAATGTGCTGAGAATGGTCCAGGCAGGATTGATGGCGAAGACGCTGAAGAAAGTGCTGAAAGGCTTCAGCTACGAGGCTTACGGTGGGGCGCCGCTCCTCGGTGTCAACGGCGTGTCGATAATAGGTCACGGAAGTTCGTCTGTCCTCGCGGTGAAGAACATGGTTTTCCGCGCTGAAGAGATGGTGAACCACAACATCGGCAAACTCATCGAAAATTCAATTTCGAAAATCGAAGGTAAGGCTGTATAGAGATGCCAAAGCGCGCAGTGATAACAGGCGTGGGTCATTATGTACCCGATGATAAGCTGACCAACGCTGACTTTGAGAAGATGGTCGATACGACCGACGAATGGATCAGGACGAGGACAGGTATCGTCGAGAGAAGGATCCTGAAAAATGGAGCTACGAGCGATCTCGCGGCCGGCGCCATAAAAGATCTGCTCAAGAAGAAGAAAATGTCGGCAGACGAGATCGACGTCATCATAGTCGCGACGGTTACCCCCGACATGTTTTTCCCCTCGACGGCATGTGTGATCCAGGAGAAGATAGGCGCAAAGAACGCATGGGGGTTCGATCTCTCGGCTGCCTGTTCCGGATTTCTGTTTGCGCTTGTAACCGGTGCGCAGTTCGTCAGCACCGGTGCCTACAAGAAAGTCATAGTGGTCGGCGCGGACAAAATGACCTCAATCACGGACTATACCGATCGCGCGAACTGCATTTTGTTCGGCGATGCGGGCGCGGCCGTTCTCCTCGAGGCGAGCGAAAACGAGGAATACGGCATACTCGACTACATTGTGCGTTGCGACGGTGCCGGCGGACCGTATCTGAACATGACCGGCGGCGGAAGCCTCAACCCGCCGACACACGAGACCGTCGACAGAAAGATGCACTACATCTATCAGGATGGCAAAGCTGTATTCAAAGTCGCAGTCGTCGGGATGGCCGACGTCTCTTATGAAATCATGCAGAAGAATAATCTGACCGGCAAGGACGTAGACTGGCTCGTGCCCCACCAGGCTAATAAGCGTATTATTGATGCCACGGCGAAGAGGATGGAACTCGACAGCTCTAAGGTCATGCTGAACATCGACAGGTACGGCAACACGACAGCTGCCACGATTCCCCTCTGCCTCTCGGAATATTTCTCCAGCGGGCAGCTCAAGAAGGGGCAGACTATCGTTTTGTCCGCCTTCGGTGCGGGATATACG
>JAJYJD010000185.1 GCA_021789755.1 Bacteroidota bacterium | reverse complement strand
AAACGGCGATGCGAAATGAGAACAATTCTACTGCTTTTGATTTTATTTGCCGGGTCGGGGATATCGCAATCAGGGGACGGTAAGAGACTTAAGAAACCACCAGTATGGGAATTGAAAGCCGCCACGCAGCTGCCTAGCGGCGGGCTTCGAAATACTCATATCGACAAATTCCGGCGGCAGGTTCGACGTTATTGCCACGTACAAAACCGATGCGTCGCTTCGCGGGTAAAGCCCCGGAGAGAAAATATGCGACTCTGTCGACCCCAATGTTGCACTTCTCAGGAGGAACAAATATCTTTGCATGTCTGTGGGTTAAAGGGAAAAATGAATTAATCGCTTCTCTGTAGGAAGCGTGTTTAAACCTGTTTAAAGGAGAAACCGCCATGTGGCAATGTTGGATCGTTTTGTTCCTTTCACTCTGGTTGGTGTTCGGAATCGGCCTTCTCGGGGCGACACCCGGCGGACCTCAGGTCAATTATCTCGCGGTGGGTCTGATTTGTTTCGTGCTTGGGCTGTGGACTCTTGTGGAAAGTCCCAAGGAATCCAGAAGAGCTCTGCTTGTGCTCATTGTCGTCGGCGGGCTCTGGCTCGGCAGTGTGGCGTTTATCCACGTCCTGCAAAGTACCCTAATGGCGGTTATCATTGGCACGGTGCTCTCCGTCGTCGCGGTGTGGAGTGCCGTGCCTAAACGACCCTCACCTGCAAACTGATTGACCAGGCGGTCTGCCTGATTTGAATCTCAGGGACCCCAAACTAACTGCCCTACGGTTCAATGAGTTCATCACCCGGCACGATCTGCACTCCCCGTGTAAATCGATGTCGGGTGATCACGTTTTTGTCGACAGGGATGGGAAAAGCAAACAGTCCAGGGAACGAATTGCCTCTGTGTGGGGCGAGTTCTTTGGCAAGTTCCCTGACTACAGGAACAAGTTCGCCAGAGTTGAATCAAGGGAATAAACCGTTGTAACGGTCGGGTATGCACACTGGAATGAGAAGAATACGCATGACCCCGCCATATGGACTGCGCGAATAGAAAACGACCTTGTTGCGGAGCGGCGCACTTATTACGACACGGATGAGAATCGGGATCGATTCGGTTTAAAATGAGATCTTCGTTCCGCCGATTGAAAGCGGAAGCCTGAAGCTGGAAGATGCGAAGAAGAAGGACAGCTTCGGCCGGCTCACGTTAGATGACTGCGTCTTAAATGATCAATCCTATTCCAAGGCTGGCCGAATTGTATTTTGCGATGTCGTACTCCGTGCTTATGTCGACGATTGCCAGCTTCAATGAAAATCCCAGCGTGAGGCGAGCAGTGTTCTGTCCCTTCAGTTCGAAAGAAGCCGGAATCGTAACGGGTTGATTTCTGAAGTCCGTGGTGTGGAAATCGTATGTAATGGTCATCTTCGAGGCTTCGACGGATAGTCCCGCGAACGGTGTAATGTTAAGGACACCCGGACCAAATTGTCTGCTGGCATAAATTCCGAAATCCGTGGCGGTGCTTTTGAATACGGTACCTACTTTAAGCGTTTGAGTGAACAAGGCTAAAGACAAATTCACAGGGATCGAATTCCCGAACCATACCATGGGGTTATGCTGGATCCCGAAACCTACAAAGGAAGTATTACCCAGCTTTGTGTTGAGATTGCTCGTGGGGAGGAACCTGAACGAGACTGAAGTCCCGAAGAGTGTGCCGGCCGAGAACTGGAAGGCGGCGGTGGGAAGGAATTTCAGATTTTCGAGAAGTCCGGTCACGCCGATCGAGATGACAACGGGATTCAATGCGACAATGCTATCCGAAAAGGTCTGGTAAGTTACATGCACAGTTCCGCCGGAGAATGCAACCCTGACCGAATCCAGTTTTGAGCCGACTATCGTTGGGCCTGATATCGTTACGGTAAAAGGGAGTCTCATGATTGCCGACGTGATGGAGTCACGGAAATCTCCCGTGTAGCTTCTCGGAATCAGAAGGTCCGCTTCATCGTGATTGAAATTGAAAGTCCCGTTGTCGCTGAAACTCTTGCTGGTTGCCGAGAAGAAAGAACCCATCCCAACCAGCCCAAATTCAAGATCGAGCGACGATTTGGTCGGGTTGGGGACCCTGTGTACCCATCCCGAGTTCAGGTCGGCGCCGAAGCCGGAGACAATCGGGGCGACGTATCCCTTCGCGGCAGATGCCGCCAGCTTGCTGAGAGTCGACACCAGTTCATCTCTCCCAGTATTGCTTTGTGCGAGTGCCTTACCCTGAAAAAAGATACAGCCCAGTGCTGCAATGACGATAAAGGCAATGAGTCTATCGTGGTTACGCATGTCCATTCTCCAATTTGGATTTACATTACCTGCTTATCGTCGCTTGCGCCTGCGAGAAGTGCGACCTTCTCGAGTTCCTTGCCGTCGAGGCGGTAGACTTTCCACTCCTCCATCGGTTTTGCTCCGAGAGATTTGTAAAACAAAATTGCCTTCTCGTTCCAATTAAGAACAGCCCATTCGAATCTTCCGCAGCCGCGATCCCTGGCGAGTTTCGCAAGGTATATGAGAAGTCGCTTGCCGTACCCCTTGCCGCGGTATTCAGGTTTCACGTAGAGATCTTCAAGGTAAAGGCCCGGTCTCCCGACAAATGTCGAAAAGTTATGGAAGAACAGTGCAAAACCGACGGGTCGTCCGTCGAGCTCGGCAAATACCACTTCGGCAAAATGTTTCTGGAATATATTCTCCCTTATCATTTTCTCGGTGGATACTACCTCGTGAGATAGTCGTTCGTACTCCGCCAACTCTCTTATAAAGTTGAGTATCAAACCGCATTCGGATTCACGCGCAAGCCTTATTTCAAAGTTCATGTTTTTCAGCCCTCTTCGTTGTCGTTGTAAACTTTTGAGCAATGGGTGTGCACAACTTCACCCGGAAATATAGATGCGGTCTTGCGGAAACACAAATCCCGGGTACGGAGACATTATGAGCAGTGGACTAGCTACGTCCTGTTGGTAAGTTGACCGCTCTTCATTATTATACACCGTAATGTCAGCGGGAAATCTGTTTTGGGTCGAGGAGTCCACAAGTGTGTTTCAATCTGTCTTTCATCGTTTCCGTCTATTTGATTTTTCTTCACTCGTTCTATTTATCGGCCCAATCGCCGGAACGTTCCGTGGTCTCCATGAGTGAGTTCGACTACTCGATCAGGTCGGGATCTTTGAGGGTTGCAGTGGATCCGGGGGACGGCGGAACAATAGACTCATTGTCGCTCGGAGGTTATGAGTTCCTCACGGGGAAGGACGTCCACCCGTCTTTCTACGGCTCGACGTTCTGGCCGAGTCCGCAGTCGGACTGGAACTGGCCGCCGCCGCCCATCCTCAATGTCGACCCCTACACAGCGAGCGTCGACCGTGATACTTTGACGATGGTCAGCGGCAAAGACGAGAAGACCGGATTCCAATTCACCAAGAAATTGTTTCCGGGAAGCGCCGGAAGAATAGAATTGACTTACTTGATATCGAACGTCTCGGACGTGATGAAGAAGGTAGCGCCATGGGAGATAACCAGAGTTCGAAAAGGAGGACTGCTTTTCTTCCCGGTTGGAAATAACCCGTTGGGAAGGAAATCGTTCGGGCCGGTGCCGGTCGGGGTCGGTAACGGAGTCGCGTGGTACAAGGACCCGGCGGAAAGACCGGCAGAGAATCTCCTCACGACGGCGGATGGCACGGAAGGTTGGGCGGCATACGCAATCGACGGCAGATTGTTTGTCAAAAAATTTCCGAATGTGAAGCCGGACGAGCTGGCGCCAGGCGAAGGAGAAATCATAGTCTATGTCAGCGCCGTGGCGGACTACGTCGAGCTCGAAGTCCAGGGGAGGTATCAACCGCTCAGGCCGGGAGAGAGCTCTAATTGGCATGTCGAGTGGATTGTCGCGAATATCCCCGCCGATCTAAAAATAGAACCGGGGGACACCGCGCTCGTGGACTTTGCGAGAAAACTGGTGAAGTAACAGCCTGGCGTGGCTGCACGCAATGTCTTCGCGATATCAGGATTGGCCGCACCGAAGTAATTGACTTCTTGTCAAAGGACAAAAATACTCTATTTTCAGCGGGAGGGCTTATGCTTGAAAACACGGTTGTTCAGTCGAAGTCGAAGCTCGCGATCAGGGCCGGATTTGTGTACTTATTGAGTCTGCTCGTCATCGGCGCGCTCCTTTTTTCCACTTCCGGTTCATTCGGGTTTTGGAATGCATGGCTCTTCATGGGAGCGCTCTTCGTTCCGATGCTTTTCGTGCTCGTCTACCTTTTGCTTAAAGAGCCCGACCTTCTCGAGAAAAGGATGAAGTCGCGCGAGAAGGAGAAGCCACAGAAGGCCTATGTGATTCTGTCCGTAGCGGCGTTCGTCTGCATATTTGCCGTCCCGGGTTTCGATTACAGGTACCGCTGGTCCGACGTGCCGGATTGGCTTGTCGTGATCTCGACCGTCATGATGGAGGTGGGCTACGGGATGTTCTTTGTAGTAATGAGACAAAACCGGTATGCCTCGAGAGTGGTGGAGATCCAGGAAGGCCAGAAGTTGATCGACACGGGTCTGTATTCCATTGTGCGCCACCCGATGTACACTTCGGCCAGCGTCCTCTACATTTTTTCCGCGCTCGTCCTGGGATCGTATTACACTCTTATTCCCATGATACTCATCCCGTTTCTCCTGTCCATCCGGGTCGTCAACGAGGAGAAGGTGCTGAAAGCGGGACTACCGGGATATGCCGACTACATGCAAAGAGTCGGATACAGGCTGATCCCGTTTATCTGGTGAGGCGTGCCTCGCGGGATCACAGGAGAGTTGCAGATTTGGAGGGGGCCCAATAAATTTCGTGAAAGACGGGGAGTCGTAATTGAAGGGACTGACTTTACATATGATGAGGTAATTGTGCGCAATGAACGATACCATGTCCAACTTTATAAGCGTGAAGTCTGTCAGGGCGTTCCGAGATGGAACTGAAGAAGAGCGTGGTTCATCTTCTCACGTGCGTCATTTTCGCGGCAGTCGCTCCCCGCAATCTCACGGCAATATCAAGCCCATGCTGCGAATGAAAGTGACAGGCAATCTGAAAGCACTCAGCTGCCTGTTGGTAGTTCAATTATTCTGCGCCGGTTCGGCGCTTTCCTCGTCAAGGCGCCAGCCCACAAAATTGCCTCACATTGTCCTCTGGGCCTGGGAGCGGCCCGAGGACCTGCGATTCATTGACCCGCAGAAAGTCGCGGTCGCGTTCCTTGCGTCATCGATAGAGTTGTCCGGTGACAGGGTTCTCGTCCAACCTCGTCTTCAGCCGCTCCGGATTCCGGAAGGTACAACGCTTATCGGCGTAGTCAGGATCACCACAGACATCCGTTCGATCCCGCTCCTTTCGGCAGGACAGATGAGGGTTACAGCCGGTGACATTCTGAAGATTATCCGCACGGCGGATGTGCGCGGGATACAGATCGATTTTGACGCGACGAAGTCGGAACGCCCGTTCTATCATGAGCTGCTGACCGCACTTCGCCGGAAACTTCCTGATTCGATTTCACTTTCAATCACGGCGCTGGCGTCGTGGTGCTTGTATGATACGTGGATCGCCGATCTTCCGCTCGACGACGCTGTGCCGATGCTTTTCCGGCTCGGTCCGGACCGTCTTCAGATTCTCGGGCACCTGAAGGCAGGAGGAGATTTCAGTATCCCCATCTGCCGGCATAGTGTCGGCATATCGACGGATGAGCCTGTGCCGGCCATTCCATCCAATAGAAGAATCTACATCTTCAGTCCCCGTCCCTGGTCGCGAGAATCGTTCGAATCAATGATGAAGGAAATCAAATGATGAAAACAGTCTATCGTATCCTTTTGGTCAGCGTTATCGCGCTGAGCATACTCTCAGACTCGGCGAGAGTTTACAGCTGCGGTCCATTTTTCCCGAGCGCCGTGTTCGTTGACCGTGATGGACCTGACTTCGGATTTGAAACTTACCTTCAGGGCCATCTTGGGATCGTGCAGTCGAGCTATGCGCCCCTTTACCTCTATGCGGCCTACAGGTACTTCAATGGAAGGCCGCTGTCGGACAGCGAGCAGGCAATTGTGATGTCCGTGTCCGGTCCGGAAGCAAGCGCCTGGCAAACGTCTCCGGGTTATGATGCATGGCTGAAAGCCAGGGAACTGGTACTCGGTCAGAATGTCGCTCCTCAGATTCCGGTAAACGCGGATGTGCCTGCGGACAGCGGGCAGAGCTACCTCTTCTACGTCAACATCAACGACGATGCCTTCTTTACGGCGGCGCAGACGCTTCAGCAAAGGATAGCGCAGTTCGGGGCGAAGAGTCCTGCAGTCGCGGACTGGCTCCAGGCACAGGACGCCGTATTCCAGAGCGAGGAGGCAATGAAGCTGCCTATGCCTCCGGACAACAGCCTCCCGCCGGTCTTCAGAGAAGACCGGGCCTACCAGATCGCCTCCGCGTATTTCTACATGAGACAATTCAGCGTCGCGGAATCATTATTCACTTTTATAGGGAGTGACACTGCCTCGCCGTGGAACAAGCTTTCAAAATACCTCGTGGCAAGGGCGATCATACGGAGCGCGACACTCGGCGCGTCGAACCAGGACTCTCTGCTTCAGATAGCGGGAGATTATCTGCAGCGTCTCCTCAAGGAACCGGGCATGAAAGAACTGTATCCCGCAGCAGGACGCCTTCTGAATTTCTGCATGTTCCGGACTGAACCGCAGGAACTCTTCGCCAGACTTGACCCGAGCATTGAAGCCCCCACGATCGGAGTTGCCTTCTCAAACATCTGGAACGACTTTATGGATGTAATGAATGTTATCAGGGACAGCACGTTCATTTCCAAATATGATTTCCCTTACTGGCTTAATTCTTACTACGGATACGGGAGGACCTCCTTCGAGCAAGCATACACGCGCTGGCTGGCCGTAAAGTCTCCGGCGTGGCTCGTTGCCGCGCTCTC
>JAJYJD010000184.1 GCA_021789755.1 Bacteroidota bacterium | reverse complement strand
GATCTTACTCCGCTGCACTACGCTCCGATAAACGCGCAGGGCATCGGATATGTCGTCCATCCATACCCTCACAAGAGGACGCCGCCGTATGTCCCGAAGTGGGAAGAGGATTTCGGTTTTGCCGCCGATACATATCCGGTTGTGGCGACAGAACTCGGTTTCACGTTGGCCGAGATGAAAGCGAATCTCGAGTATGGCAAGACAATTATGGCGTATTTCAAAGAGAAGCATATCAGCTGGATCTGGTGGGTGTTCGATCCGAACTGGGAGCCGCAGATGTTCACATCGTGGAAGACCTGCGATCTGACAGCCGGCGGCAAGTTCTTCGAAGAAGCTGTTCATAACGTGATACCGGGATTGGATTCCACCACAAGCCGCTAATCGGGGAGATTGTTCCGGCCACCGGTTCAACTGAAACAGGCCGCGCAGGTAGCTATGCTTCATCGAAAATCAGTTGGCGGTTCAAGTTCTGTTTGTGATGAGGATGCCGTCATTTGTATATTGAAAATATCAATGTCGCACATTCTGTCAGGCGCTAAATAGTGCCGACGGCAAGTGAAAGATCGGCCGATACACACATGAAATCCGACAGGAGGATTAGATCGTGAAAGAGCTGCTACTGGCAATTTTCTTTCTTGCAGTTTATGCCATATCTGCGGCAGGGTCGCCGCGTTCCGAGATTCCTTTCAGCAGCAATTGGAAATTCAGCAAGGGCGATGTACAAGGCGCGTCAAGGACCGAGTTCAACGATTCCGGGTGGGAGACGGTTTGCCTGCCGCACACCTGGAATAATCTCGACGGCCAGGACGGGGGAAATGACTACTACAGGGGTCCGGCGTGGTACAGAAAAGCTTTCGAGTTGCCGGAGAGATATGAAGCCAGGAGAATCTTCGTTCGTTTCGGAGCTGCCGGATTTGTGGCGGACGTTTTCGTAAACGGCAGGTTTGTCGGTGAACACAAAGGCGGTTTTGCCGCCTTCGTCTTCAATATAACAGGCTTCCTTAATTTCGGCGGGACAAACGTCATTGCGGTAAAGGTAGACAACACCTCTCCGGATAAATCGCAGGAGTTTCAGATCCCGCCGATCAGCGCCGATTTCACGATGGACGGCGGTTTATACCGTAAAGTGAACCTCATCGTGACCGACCCGGTGCACATCTCGCTCACCGATTACGCATCGCCGGGCGTTTTCATCATGCAGAAGAAAGTGACGGACAATCTTGCCGACCTGCTGGTGACTACAGTATTGAGAAACGACACTCAAACTCCGGCCGATGTCGTCGTCAGATCCGCGATATTCGATCGTGAGGGAAAAATCGTCAGACAAACCGATGGCAAGTCGAAAATCGAACCCGACTCCGATAATCGCATCATCCAGGAAATGAGAATCGATAATCCGCATTTGTGGAACGGGAGAATCGATCCTTATTTATATAGAGCAGTTGTGTCGGTTTATATCGGTAATGATCTTGTCGATCGTGTGGAACAACCGCTCGGGCTCAGGTATTACAGGGTGGACCCGGCCAGCGGTTTCTTCCTGAACGGTAAACCGTACGAGCTTCACGGCGTCGCTCTTCATGAGGACAAAAAGGATGAAGGCCGCGCTATAACCGACGCCGACAGGCGGCTGGAAATGAAAGACATTCTGGATATCGGCGCTACCATGATAAGGATGTCCCATTACCAGTACGGACAGGAGATGTACAGGCTTTGTGACAAACACGGCATTGTAGTCTGGACTGAGATCCCACTGGTAAACCAAATTGTCGGTTCAGAGTCGTTCGAACAGAACGCCGAACAGCAGCTGACCGAGCTCATACGTCAGAATTACAATCATCCGTCGGTTTTCTTCTGGGGAATATTCAACGAGATACACAATGCGAAAGGTCCCGATCCGCTGCCTCTGGTGAGGAGGCTCGACTCGCTCGCGAAAGCGGAAGACCCGACGCGGCCGACGACGGCTGCCTCGGACGACGAGGATTCCACCAACTTCGTGACGGATGTCCTTGGATTTAACAAGTACTATGGCTGGTATTACGGAAGCGCGGATGATCTCGGTCCGTACCTTGACAGGTGGCACAAGGCGCATCCAGACAGGGCGATCGGCCTGAGCGAGTACGGCGCGGGCGGGAGCATCTATCAGCATGAGGAACTACCCGCAAAACAACCGCGCACTGACGGGCCGTGGCATCCGGAAGAATATCAGACTCAATTTCACGAGATAAGCTGGAAGGCGATCGGATCCAGACCCTGCATCTGGTTTTCAACTTTGTGGAATATGTATGACTTCGCATCCGATTCAAGAAGAGAAGGGTTCAGAGCGGGCATCAACGACAAAGGAATTATAACGCAGGGACATGAGACAAAGAAAGACGCCTTCTACTGGTACAAGGTGAACTGGAACCCGCAGCCGATGGTCCATATCAACTCGAAGATGTTCACAGTCAGAGACACGTCGGTCATAACTGCGGAGGTTTATTCGAATGCGAAGGAAGTCGAACTGTTTGTCGACGGCAAGTCGCTCGGGAGGAAGTCGAGCGATGATCACAGGTTCTTCTGGAATAATGTGGAACTTAGCAGAGGTTCGAACTACATAAAGGCTGTAGCTTCGATTGATGGGAAGAAATATTTTGATCAGTGTTGGTGGAAGCATTAGAGTTGAGAAGCAGGATACAAGAAATAGGATTCACGATGGAATGCATAGGAATATCACGGCAAATCCGAGCTTCAATCACCGGTCATGAACGACCGATAGAAAAGGACTGACAGATGCATCAACCGGACGAAAAACGATACGACAGCATGAAATACAACCGTTGCGGAAGAAGCGGCGTGAAGCTCCCGGCAATCTCGCTGGGTTTCTGGCACAATTTCGGAGGCGTTGATACTCTTGAGAACAGCCGCGCGATGGCAAGACACGCCTTCGACCTCGGGATTACTCATTTCGATCTCGCCAACAATTACGGCCCTCCTCCCGGATCGGCAGAAGAGACGATGGGTTACATTCTGAAGAACGATCTCCGCGGCTACCGCGACGAGCTCATCATTTCTTCTAAGGCCGGTTACGGAATGTGGCCCGGCCCGTACGGTGACTGGGGCTCCCGGAAATTTCTTGTTGCCAGCCTCCATCAAAGCCTGAAGCGGATGGGGCTCGACTACGTCGATATCTTCTATCATCACCGCCCCGATCCGGAAACTCCGCTGGAGGAGACGATGGGAGCCCTGCACGACATCGTTCACAGCGGCAAAGCGCTCTACGCCGGCGTATCGAACTATTCTGCAGAGCTGACTAAAAGCGCCGAAGAAATCATGAGATCCATGGGAATGCACATTCTTATACATCAACCGAAGTACAGCATGTTCGAGCGCTGGATCGAAGACAGCCTATTGAAAGAGCTGAGAGACGACGGCATAGGTTCCATAGTTTTCTCACCGCTGGCACAAGGTCTGTTGACTGACAGATACCTCGACGGAATTCCTGCCGACTCGCGTGCGGCAAAGCCGACTGGTTTTCTGCGACCGGAACAGGTGACGGGCGAGAAGATTGCGAAAGTGCGGAAGCTGAGCGAGTTGGCGAAGGCCCGCGGACAGAAGCTGGCGCAGATGGCCCTCGCCTGGGTCCTCAGACATAGAGAAGTCACTTCGGCAGTCATCGGCGCGAGCAGAGTCGGCCAGATCGACGATGCAGTGAACGCCCTGCAAAACGCATCCTTCACAGCAGAAGAACTCAAGAAGATTGACGGGATCCTTGCGGGCAAATAGCTGCATTTGAGGTTCGATAACCGCCTGTGGCGGCACTAGTTCAACGGATAATTAACTTGAGCGGACCAGTTACAGCCGACCTCTGAATTCAGCGCACATTACATTTGAACTATGTTTCATATACATACGCATCGTTGTATATCGCGATCATCCGTCGGACGTATCCGGGGTGGTGAAAGAGTTGTTCTACTGATGTCATGGCGGAAGTAATGATAAATATTCTCCGGCAATTGTCCTTCTTCTCTCAGCCTGCCTTCTGAACGGGTTGAAATAGTTCTTGAATTGAAGATGTCGGAGAGACCTGACGCGCTTTACACGTTGGAAAATCAATATGTCTGCCTCTTCGTATGATTATCGCCGTATGTTATCTTTACTTTGTTGATGGTCGTTTAAGCTGATTAATTTGGAAACTTTCCGGGAGCGCAGTTGATAGAATTTGTTCCGCGTCCGTATAGGCTGTTCAACAAAATCCAGCATTACGACTGGGGGACGAAAGACGAGAACGCCTTCATTCCGAAGCTCCTCGGAACGGAAGCTCGACCGGGAGAGCCTTACGCAGAGCTATGGATCGGCGCTCACCCGAAGTTACCGTCCGAGATACAGGTCGACGGCAAGCGTATTCCATTGAATGAAGTCATCGCAGAACATACGCGTGATTGCCTGGGCGAATATGTATCGAAGAAGTTCCATGGTAAACTTCCCTTTCTCTTGAAGGTCCTGTCCGCTGCGAGGGCGCTCTCGATCCAGCTCCACCCGAATAAAGATCAGGCGGTCAAACTTCACAGCTCCGATCCCGAGCGTTATCCCGATGACAATCACAAACCTGAAATTGCAGTTGCATTGGATTCATTAATTGCCCTCGTCGGATTCGAGCCGGCGACAAAGATAGCCGGCAACCTCAGAAATCTTCGTGAGTTGAGCGAATTTGCCGACCGCAGGATGATCGATGCCGTCCTGGATGCGGACCTGCCAGGAAATATGGAGGCGGCAGCGAGAGATCTCTACATCAGTATCATGCGCAAGGCGGATGAAGGCGAGGTGCTTTCGTCCTGCCTGCTTAAAATCCGGGAACGCCTTTCGCGCAAGCAAAACCTCTCCCCGGAAGAGAACCAGTTCCTGAAGCAATACGAGTTGTACGGCGCAGATATCGGATTGCTTTCGTTCTTCTTTTTCAATTTGGTCCACCTCAAGCCGGGGCAGGCCATTTTCACCGATGCCGGAGTACCTCATGCGTACATCGAGGGAAACATTGTCGAATGCATGGCCAACTCGGACAATGTGGTGAGGGCCGGCCTTACTAATAAATTCAAAGATGTCGAAACGCTTCTCGATATCATTAAATTTGAATTCGCGGAATGTCCGGTCATTAATGCTGCGCAGAAGGCCGACGAGGTCACTTACGATTCCAAAGCCGAAGAATTCAGGATCACTCGTTTCAGGAAAGAAGCCGGTTTCAGAAAGGTATACCGGTCTGGTGACAAGCCGTTTGTCGGTCTGGTTGTCGGCGGAGAAGTTGAAATTGTGTGGAGTCATTCTGGCGTCGACCACCTGCAGAGCTACTCGAAGGGAGAGTCGTTCTTCGTTCCAGCCTTTCTGCCGGAATTTAGGACCTCTTCTTCCGGCGGGGCCGATTTCTTTCTCGTCGAAATACCCTGATGGCCGATTTCAGGCGTGACGAGGTTTGACGAATGCTGCGCCTCAGCCTGAACAGAGGTTGGTTATATTCCATTAAAATATCAGATAACTTGTAATATGTCAGTCGGGAGATATCAGGATGGTGAAAGCAAAACTGTCGGTCGGGAGAATTAGCTTCGCGATGAAATCGGTGTTCATCGTTGCAGCCGTTATGATGGTGGCTTCGACCGCCGTGATGGCACAGAAATTCAAAGGGCTTGCTTTGACCCCGCCAATGGGTTGGAACAGCTGGAACAGGTTCGGCCCAAACGTGAACGAGCAGATGATTCGCGAGATGGCGGACGCGATGGTGTCGTCTGGCATGAAGGCCGCAGGCTATGAGTTCATAAACATTGACGACACATGGGAGGGGTACAGGGACAGCCTCGGCTTCATTCATGCCGATACGGCGCGCTTTCCCCACGGCATGAAGGCACTTGCCGATTATGTCCACTCCAGAGGGCTGAAACTTGGAATTTACTCGGATTGCGGCGACAAGACCTGCGCCGGCCGGATCGGGAGCCGCGGTCATGAGTATCAGGACGCGCTGACATTCGCGAAGTGGGGCATCGATTACCTGAAGTACGACTGGTGCAACACCGAAGGGCTCGATCCCGTCGGCGCGTATACGACGATGCGCGACGCGCTGTACGCCGCTGGAAGACCGATCGTCTTCAGCATTTGCGAGTGGGGAAACAGCAAGCCGTGGCTCTGGGCGGAAAACGTCGGCAACCTCTGGAGGACGACCGGCGATATCTCCGCGAACTTTGATCGAAATATAGATCATGGAACATGGACGCAGCTCAGCGTAATGTCCATATTGGATCTCCAGAGCGGATTGAGAAAATATGCCGGGCCGGGACACTGGAACGATCCGGATATGCTGGAAGTCGGCAACGGCATGACCAGCAGCGAGGATCGCGCTCACTTCTCGATCTGGTGCATGCTCGCCGCTCCGCTCATCTCCGGAAACGACTTGAGAGATATGAGTGCCGGGACTAAAGAAATTCTTGAGAACAGGGAAGTCATCGCCGTCGACCAGGATTCGCTGGGTATAGAGGGTTTCAGGTATTCCTCCGACGACAGCGTCGAAGTCTGGTTCAAACCTCTGGAGAATGGGGACTGGGCCATGTGTTTCCTGAACCGCAGCCTCACGCCGAAGAAAGCACGGTTCGATTTTCAGAAAGAAACCGTCTCGGACAGCCTGTCGGGACGCAATGCCGATTTCTCGACCACTGTCTACAGCTTGAAGAACCTCTGGACCGGGAAGGGACTCGGCACTACACGCCGAGTTCTCGATACAGTTGTACCGGGACACGATGTGCTGACGCTGCGGCTTATCAAGAAGTAGCGCAACAGGATATTCCGCAGGACCCGATTAGTTGAGTCATTGTCAGAAGACAATCGATTCGAGCCCGCGATCAGTCTTCCTGGATGAAGCTGACGCGGACAATTAAAATTGATTGAGGCATGTTCAGATGAAAAGGATCCTCGTCATAGTGCTATTGGCGGGATTGTCTCTTCTGCCGGCGTTCGCGGAAAAACCTTACCGTCTTACGGGTAATGGTGTCATCGTGTATGTTGCCGACACAGTGTCGAATGGCGCGAAGCTGGTGCGCGTGGA
>JAJYJD010000183.1 GCA_021789755.1 Bacteroidota bacterium | reverse complement strand
TGAATATTACGCCGCATCCGTCGTCGTCTTCACTGACGGCGGCTATTATGTCGCGTTCGATGAGCTCGAACGAAACCATCTTCTGTTTTTCGGTGTATACCTTGACCGCCTCGATCTTCTTCTTCATCTCTCCCGCTTTTTCGTACTCAAGCCGTTCGGAGTGTATGTTCATCTCTTCGCTGAGCTGCGCGATGAGGTCGTGAGTCTTACCCTGGAGAAGTCTTTCCACCTGCGAGATCATCTCGTTGTAATCCCCCAGCGACACGATCCCCTCGCATGGGCCGCCGCATTTGCCAATGTGGTAATCGAGGCACACCTTCCACTTTTTCTTCGCTATTCCCTCGACTGTCAGCGGAAGCCTGCAGCTGCGTATCTGGAAGATGTCCCGTACCGACTTCAGCGCGAACCTCATCGTCTTGACGTCGGTGTAGGGCCCGTAATACCGGGAGCCGTCCTGCCTGATCTTTCTCGTGACATAAACTCTGGGGAACGGTTCGTTGGTAACGACGATGTACGGGTAGCTCTTGTCGTCGCGCAGATCGATGTTGTAGCGGGGTTTCAGCTTCTTTATGAGAGTGTTCTCAAGTATCAGCGCCTCCATCTCCGAATCCGTGACGATGACCTCGAGGTCGGCAATCTTCGACACGAGCGCTTTCGTCTTCGGATCGTGATCGTGTCCCTTCCGGAAATACGAACGAACCCGGTTGCGGAGGAGCTTGGCTTTGCCGACGTAAATGATTTTCCCTTCAGCGTTCTTGAACTGGTAAACACCGGGGAGCCGCGGCATGTTGTCGAGCTTCTCTTTAAGCCCGAAACCTACTTCCTGGATTTCTATTTCTTCGTAAAGGCCTGGCATTGAGACGCAAAGCGCAAAGAGCATGACGGATGGAGGAATACACGGAACCTCCCCCTATGCGCTCTGTGCTATGCTCCTCTTCTTCACTTCTGTTTTTCGCTCAACTCGACCAGCACGCCGCCCGTCGTCCTGGGATGTATGAACGCTATGAGATGGCCGTCCGCTCCGAGCCGCGGCTGCTCATCTATCAGCTTGAACCCAGCCGCCTTGAGACGCGCGAGCTCTGCCCTGATATTGACGACCTCAAAGCAAATGTGATGAATCCCCTCGCCGCGTTTCTCTATGAACCTTGCAATCGTGGAAGAAGAATCTGTCGGCCCCGCAAGCTCCAGGCGCGACTCTCCGACCGGAAGCATGCCGACTTTCACTTTCTGATCCGGCACATCTTCGACCACCTGCACTTTGTTGCCGACAAGTGTTTCGAACGCTTTGGTCGCAGTCTCCAGGTCTTCAACGGCAATTGCAATGTGACTGATTTTGAGAAAGGCCATAATTGTCCTCCGTTAGAAATTTAGGCGATTCGCCTGCCAAATTCTATGAAGGTCGGGATACAAAAAAGGCCGTCCCGAGCGAGGGACGACCTCAGGTGCTTAAGTCTATTCAAATCCCTGTTAAAAGGGAAGATCGTCCTTCTCTTCCGAAACCGAAGGGGGGGCACCGGACGCCGGTTCTTCCTTGTCGCCTTCAGGGCGCGATCCCAGCATTACGAGATCGTTCACGACAACTTCGGTAACATACCGCTTGTTGCCGTCCTTGCCTTCGTAATCCCTGTACTGAATTCTCCCTTCGACGTACACTTTGCGGCCCTTCTTGAGGTATTCAGCGGCTATCTCTGCAAGCTTCCCCCAGACCACTATATTATGCCACGACGTTCTTTCCTGCGGATTGCCCTCCTGGTCTTTCCACTGCTCGCTCGTCGCCAGACTGAAATTGGCGACCGCAGAACCGCTCGGAGCATAGCGCAACTCGGGATCTTTTCCGAGATTGCCGATCAAAATAACTTTGTTTACACTACGAGCCATTGCTACTCCTTCCTCTTTTGAATTTTAAGTCGGTTAAAAATAACAGCGAATGGAGTTTTTAACAATCCGTCCCCGGCAATTATAATCGGACCGTGAACTGTTGAGAACCGGCATTTGCCCGACTGCACAAAAACCAGGGACGGACGACGGAAGAGCACATCATGTCCGACGCCGCTCTTCCCCTTCCGCCGATCAATATGATGTCAGAGACTGACCCCCAGCTCCGGCGCGACTTTCTTAAGGGCGTCCACGACCGCCGGCAGATCGTCCTTGAAGATCATAATCCGCTGCCGGTCGAATTTGCCCTCCTGGTTTTTCTTGCTCTCCGTGAAGATCAAATACTTCGATCCCTTTTTTGATTCCTTCACATCGATGAAGTACGTTCGCTGCCACGCCGGGATCTTGATTGCTCCAGATTCCTGGTTACCCATTTTTCCCTCCTGTTTACTTTCCGTTTAGAAAGGCCTCAAACCGGGGAGTTTTCGCCGTTTTCTCTATCCTGCGAAATGGCTCCCGAAGCATAGCTTCCGAGGCCACTATCACGAAAAATGTAAGAGACCTTTTTCTCAAAGTCAAATCGAAAAGGGATTTGCGAGACATCTTTACTGGAGCGGATGGATTGTCTCGCGGGAATAGGTCAAAGTTGAAAAGAGTCCGGGAAAGGAAAATTCTGCCGGACTCTCAGGATGACTCCCGGATCGTCTACTTGCCTTGAGCCGATCTTATGACGAGAATGGCCGTAAGTGCGATCGAAGCCACCGAACCGATGGTCCCGATGATATCCTTGAAGAGATTCCAGGAATACAATTCCGGTTTGATTGAAATACGCGGCACGAACACGAGGTCTCCCGGTTCGATGGTGGTCTCACCCGGCTTGTACCATTGATATGTTCCACGCTTCAGTATCCTGGTGTTCGCTTCTTCGGCACCTTCCGTGTAACCGCCGGCTGCGGAAACATAATCTGAATAACTCCATCCGCCCCGGAAATTTACGTATCCCGGATATTTTACCTGCCCGAAGACATATATTGCGTTGCGGGTCTGAGGAACGGAAATGACATCGCCGCTCTGCAAGGTGAAGTCATACTTCTCGTCTTTGTCCGCGAAAAGTTTTACGAAATCCGTCGAGACAATTTCCTGTCCGTAACGCATATTGAGTTCGCTCGCTGCATAATTCAGCGCTTCTGCATTTATGCCGGTCGCACGGTTCACAAACCACGAGGGTGGTGACGGCGGTGGAGGGAAAAGAGCATCTGGTTGCATGCTCCTGTAAACGACCGATCCCTCAAGAGAAGCCCAGCGCGTGAAGCCACCGGCCATCTTTATCACTTCGGATAGTTTTGTCGAATCGGGAACGATCGGGTAGATTCCCGGCGAGCGCACTTCACCGTTCACCCACACGTAGTAGTTATTGACCCTGGCCCTGTCAAATGGAATAACCATTCTCGAATTGACCGCCAGAGGCATATCGAGAGCCGCGCTGTCCCTCAAGTCGACTATTTTCCTCGTGTAACCCTGTCCGTTCCAAAAGAAGACATCCGCCGAGGAGGAATCCGCGATCGGAGTCAGTCCCTGTGAGATCTCGAGAAGATCTTTTATCCTATCGCCCGGGACATATTCATATATACCCGGCATCTTCACGGCCCCGGAGATACTGATGTTACCCACCGTGACATCTTCCTTCGGGACGACAACGGCGTCGCCCTGTTGCAGATATGGGTCTTCAGATATGTCACCGGATTGGTAGAACTTCAGAAGGTCGACGTTCTGAGTCGTGCCGTTGCTGTGAACCAGCTTGATTTTCCTTAGCGAAAAAGGGGGCGGAGACGTGGTGTCATTTGAATTGAGCGGCAAATTGGCAAGAGTGAACACGCGGTCGACGCGGTCAAATGAAGTGGCTCTGTATCGGGCCGGAGTCTTGACTTCCCCGGCGACGACGACATAAAAATCCCTCGGATAGACGAGCGTCAATGTGATCTCCGCCTTCTTGAACTGCCGGCTGAGTTGGTTTCTCGCGTATGCTTTGGCCTCCGAAAGCGTCATACCCCCAACCTGTAAGACTCCAAATGTCGGGATTACAATTGCGCCTTCAGGGGTGACGCTCAAAGTTGTGGAGACCGGAGTCGCTCCCCAGATACCGACGTTGAGGATATCGCCCGGGCCAAGGACGTATTTATTCGTATCAACCGTGGCATCATACGGCGGAGGCTGAAGCATCAGCCCCTGCGTCTGCAGGCTTCGGAATAACGCGGAACTCGTCGTGAACATGCTCGCCGCCTGAGTGCCCAGTCCCAGTTGTCCGGTCTCCCCATATGGCGATTGAAGGGCGCCTCCGCCCAGTTGCTGCTGCTGCTGCGGTTGTTGTTGCTGAGACTGGTTCTGACCGAAAGCGATAGTGACGGTGGCGAGATAGAGAGCCACGAAGAGAGCGGTTTTTTTCATGTTTTGGTTAAACTCAATTATATGATATAAAATGTCCGAAACTATTCTTGAGGATTAATAATAGTAAGAAAACAAAATCGTTTACTCAAGGTATTCCGGCTGTCGATATCAGTTTATACTCCCCTTTCGATTGACTATATTTCCGCATAAAATGGAGAGAAACCGATGTTCGAGCACAAGAAAGATCCACTCCTTCCACGACCTAAATACGCCAGGAGGGTGGCCAAGCATTCGGTCATCGCGGCCGGAATAGTCTTCGTTTCCCTCGCCGTGGGGATAATTGGTTATCACATATTCGAGGGACTTGGCTGGATCGATGCGACCGTCAACGCAGCGATGATACTCGGCGGAATGGGCCCTGTCAACGAGCTTCGTACGAACGCGGGGAAAATATTCGCAGCCGCATACGCACTGTTCTCGGGCGTCGTTTTTCTTGTAGCAGTAGCTGTCCTCTTCGCACCGGCGTTCCACCGGTTCCTGCACAAATTCCATCTCGACCTGGACAAATAAGCCGACTTGAGAACACTACCGGGTCTTCAAACAGCATCGCAAAGCGGCTCACACACCCGGCAGAACTAATTCGGCGAGTGTCGGGACCTGTGCAAGCCAGGCGGTAATTATATATATTTCAACATGAAAACATTTGCGGAAAAGATGCACAAGGGAGAAAAAGAAAAATGAAGAGCGGTCTCAACAAATACAGTTCTCAGTTGACTCAAAAAGCTTCGCAGCCCGCTTCCCGAGCGATGCTCTACGGCGTGGGATTAAATGACGAAGACATGAACAAGCCTCAGATCGGCATCGCGAGCATGGGATGGGAAGGAAACACATGCAACATGCACCTGAACGACCTGGCAAAGATCGCGAAGCAGGGCGTCCGGGAGGCGGGTATGGTCGGCCTGATATTTCACACGATCGGAGTCAGCGACGGCATTTCGATGGGAACGGAAGGGATGAAATCATCGCTCCCTTCGAGAGAAATAATTGCAGACTCGATCGAGGCGGTGATGCGCGCACAGTGGTATGACGGAAACATATCGCTTCCCGGGTGCGATAAGAATATGCCGGGCTGCGTGATTGCCATGAGCCGGGTGAATCGTCCAAGCCTGATGATTTACGGCGGTACGATAAGAGCCGGTCATCTCGGCTCGAGGAAACTGGACATCGTCTCCGTGTTCGAATCTTACGGTGAATTCATCGCCGGCAATGTAAAGGAATCGGAAATGAACGAGGTCGTCAGGCACGCGTGTCCCGGCCCGGGAGCCTGCGGCGGAATGTACACGGCAAACACGATGGCAACCGCCATCGAAACTCTCGGCATGTCGCTCCCTTACAGTTCTTCCCTTCCGGCTGACAGCGAAGCAAAGAAGAAGGAATGCCTCGCCGCCGGCAAGGCCGTGCTTTCATTGCTGGAAAAAGACCTGAAACCCCGGGATATAATGACCCGGAAGTCATTCATCAATGCCATCACGATGGTAACGGCACTCGGCGGCTCGACAAACGCGGTGCTGCACCTGATCGCGATAGCGAAATCAGTGGGAGTGAAACTTACTATAGACGATTTTCAAAACGTCAGCGACCGGGTCCCGTACATCGCGGAACTGAAACCGAGCGGAAAATTTGTGATGGAAGACGTGAACGATGTCGGCGGAATTCCGGCTGTCCAGAAGATGCTGCTGAAAGAGGGCTTGCTCGACGGGAACTGCATGACAGTCACCGGCAGAACGCTGGGCGAGAACATAGAGAAAGTCGCCGATCTCTCCGCAGGTCAGAAGATTGTTCATCCGCTTTCAGACCCGATAAAGAAGACCGGCCATCTTCAGATACTCTACGGCAACCTGGCAAAGGATGGCGCCGTGGCTAAGATTACGGGCAAGGAAGGTCTGAAGTTCTCCGGACCCGCGAAGGTGTTCGATTCGGAGGAAGACACGCTGAAGGCACTTGAACAGAAGAAGATAAAGGCGGGTGATGTGGTCGTCATACGATACGAAGGCCCGAAGGGCGGACCCGGAATGCGCGAGATGCTGACGGTTACTTCGGCAATAATGGGTGCAGGGCTCGGCAAGAGTGTCGCGCTGATCACCGACGGCAGGTTCTCCGGTGGAACTCACGGCTTCGTCGTCGGACACATCACGCCGGAAGCCCAGGCAGGCGGAGTCCTCGCAGTCGTCAAGAACGGCGACCGTATAACCGTCGACGCGGAGAAGAATACAATCACCCTCGACGTCGCCGGCAAAATCATCAAAGAACGCCTGAAGAAATGGAAAGAGCCTCGATATCGGGTTTCGAGCGGGATGCTCTACAAATACATAAAGAACGTCTCATCGGCATCTGAAGGCTGTGTGACGGACGAAAACTGACGTCGCCAACGACAGCCACGCAGGAACTCACCGTGGCACAGCATTATCACCCTGGGGAGCTTATTTGAGCTGCTCTGTTTGATTGGGCAAAATCTTACGAGGTAGCTTCCGGCACCTTTCCTAAAACCAGGCTGGCTCAGGTGACGTCTTCCTTTCTGGCCGTGGGTTAGCTCTCAAAAAGATACTTATATCTGTCAGAGTGCACTGAAGCAAATTGAATCGCCGGCCGACTGAAAGACGGCTTTCCAAAAAAGAAAGAGTTCAGCGCCACGCGGAGGAAGGAATGTCTTGAGATCCGTCTATTCAGCTTCTCCAACACCTCTGCACTCGCTCCAGCCTAAGCTGGAATCCCGCCTTTCTGGGAGGACTCAGAGACTCATGCAAGAATAGATGGCGCGGGACACGCGCCC
>JAJYJD010000182.1 GCA_021789755.1 Bacteroidota bacterium | reverse complement strand
GAGGCTCGCAGTCGGATTTAAGGAATTCTGGTTTAGTGCGCTGCACGACGGCGTGGTCAGTTTCCGGGAGAAGTCCGTAAGTCCCGATTCGTTCAAAACGGAGGTGTTCACTTCCTCCAAAGGCCCTTCAAAAGGGGAAGGATATACCGTTACGCTTGCCGAAAGTTATTTCATCGGCGATGGACAGTTTGCAAACAACGGGTGGCTGCAAGAACTTCCTCATCCCGTGACGAAAGTCGTTTGGGACAATTATGCGGCAGTCTCGCCCGAGACTGCGAAAGCATTGGATGTCGATTACAATGACCTCGTCGAAGTGAGCGTCGAAGGCGGTAAGGTCAAGCTTCCGATCGTTATCCAACCGGGAATGGCTGAGAGAGTCGTCGCAGTCGAGCTTGGTTACGGAAGAACGCACGCAGGAACGGTCGGCACGGACGTCGGGTTCAACGCGAACGTGCTGCAGAGCGCGAAGGCGGCATACAGCACGTGGATTGTCCCGAACGTGTCTGTCTCCAAGATGGAAGGGACGTTCGAGATCGTGGCGACAATGGAACACCATATGATCGATGACGCGCTTGTCAGGAACATGCAATTCAACCGGGGCATCATCCGCGAAGGGACGGTGGAAGAATACGAAACCGAGCCCGGCTTCATCCGCAAGGAAAGGGAAGAAGACAAGCCGACGACGATCTACAAGAATTACGAATACAACGGCATCAAATGGGCGATGGCGATAGATCTCAACAAATGCACCGGATGCAGCGCGTGCGTGGCCTCCTGCAACGTCGAGAACAACATCCCCGTTGTGGGGAAGGACCAGGTCAAAGTGAGCCGCGAGATGCAGTGGATCAGGATCGACAGGTACTATTCCGGAACGCCGGTTGAGCCGAAGATCAGTCTCCAGCCGATGCTTTGCCAGCAGTGCGACGACGCGCCGTGTGAAAATGTGTGCCCGGTAGCTGCTACGACACACAGTCCTGACGGGCTCAACATGATGGTCTACAACCGCTGCATCGGCACGCGGTACTGTTCCAACAACTGCCCGTACAAAGTCAGGAGATTCAACTTTTTCAACTACAGGCAACATTTCGACAACGATTATTATCTCGAACAGCCGGCCCCGATGGTTAGCAACCCCGAAGTAACCGTCCGCACCCGCGGCGTCATGGAGAAATGCACATTCTGTGTGCAGCGCCTCGTTCAGGCGAAGCAGGACGCTCTCCAGGAAGGGGAGGAATTCAATGGAGCCGGAGTCGTTACGGCTTGCCAGGAAGCTTGTCCCGCGAACGCGATCACGTTCGGAAACGCAAACGATCCGAATTCCGAAGTCGCAAAGCTGCGCGAGCACCCGCTCGGTTATTACGCGCTCGAGCAGCTCGATATAAAACCGAATGTCACCTATCTCGCGAAGCTCAGAAACATTTAATCAATAGGAGAAGAACTTTGTCCGAAGTATCGTACGGAGAAGTAATCGACTATACGAAGGCGCCGCCACTGGTGGAAGGGAACCCGACACTGTCTAAGATCGACGAATCGATCGCTAAGCCGATGGAGAAATTCCCTTCAAGGAAGTACTTCATGGCCCTGAGCGTTACCCTCACGATGCTCCTGATAGGCGCTGTCGCTCTCGGATATACCTTCTATTATGGCATAGGAATGTGGGGCAACAACATTCCGGTCGGCTGGGCGTTCGACATAACCAACTTTGTCTTCTGGATAGGTATCGGTCACGCCGGGACACTTATCTCCGCGGTTTTATTCCTCTTCAGGCAGAGGTGGAGAACGGGCATTGCGAGGTTTGCCGAGGCGATGACGATATTCGCGGTCATGTGCGCCGGCCTGTTCCCGCTTATACACCTCGGAAGGCCATGGTACGCTGCATTCGTTTTCCCGCTCCCCACACAGCACGGTGTCTGGATTAATTGGAACTCGCCGCTCATCTGGGATGTGTTCGCGGTCTCGACATACTTCACGGTTTCCCTGATGTTCTGGTACATCGGACTTATCCCTGACCTCGCGACGATGCGTGACCGGACGACCAACAAGTTCAAGAAGATGATTTACTCCGTACTCAGCATGGGGTGGAGGTTTTCGAACAAGCACTGGCAGCACTACGAAAAAGTGTACGTCATACTTGCCGGCCTCGCGACGCCTCTCGTACTCTCGGTTCACAGCATCGTCAGCTTCGATTTTGCCGTATCGATTCTCCCTGGTTGGCACACCACGATCTTCCCGCCGTATTTCGTTGCCGGAGCGATATTCTCGGGTTTTGGAATGGTTATGACGGCGCTTATAATCGTAAGAAAAGTTTTCAACCTCGAATACATTATCACCGCGGACCATCTCGACAAAATGGCGAAGGTCACACTGGTCGTGAGCATGATGGTGGCCTACGCTTATGTGCTGGAGCCGTTCATTGCCTGGTACAGCGGCGACCCGGTGGACTGGTTCCTGGTACTGATGCGCGCTACGGGACACTACGCGTTCGGATTCTGGGTAATGGTCAGCTGCAATGTGTTCATACCACAGCTGTTGTGGTTCAGGAAAATCAGGCGCAATATCGGAGTCCTCTTCGTGATTTCGCTATTGATAAACGTCGGGATGTGGCTTGAGAGGTACATCATCATCGTAACTTCACTATACAGAGACTTTCTGCCGTCTTCATGGCATATCTACGTTCCGACACTTACTGATTTTGGAATCCTAATCGGGAGTTTTGGACTATTCTTCACCCTCGTCCTGCTTTTCGCGCGCACACTGCCGGTAATCTCGATGTCGGAGGTCAAAGGAGTAACCGAGGGTGCGCATCCCTCACATCATCTTGGTGCCGAACATGAGTAAACTCGAAAAGACGCAATCTGGCAGGAAGCTTCTTTACGGATTAACTGCAATTTTCGACAGTCCTGAAAAGCTTGTTCATGCCGCAGAGACCGTGGTGAAAGAGGGTTACAAGGATTACGACGCGTACAGCCCCTATCCTATACACGGCCTCGACACCGCGATGAAGCTGAAGCGGAGCATGATCGGCGTCGTGACTCTTGTGGTCGGATTAACCGGGGGGACATTGCTGGTTCTATTCACCTGGTGGACCAATTCCATCGATTATCCTCTCTTCATCGGTGGGAAGCCGCTATTTTCGTGGCCCTCGTATGTGCCGCTGACGTTTGAGATGACGGTGTTGTTCGGCGCAGTATCAACCGTGACCGCACTGTTAGTCGTTTGGCTTGGACTTCCGCGAAACAGTCATCCGCTCCAAGATACCGAGTTCATGAAGAAGGTTTCGGACGACAAGTTCGGGCTTGCCATAGAGGCGAAGGACGCGAACTTCGACGAACGACAGACAAAGTACCTTCTCGAAAAGCTGGGCGCGGTGGAAGTTGACCCTGTTTACTACGAGGCCAGGGAGCTTACCCTGAAGGAAACGGTTCTCGATCCGAAGTTCATAGGTGCGATCGTGGTCGTCGCCGTCGCGGTCTCGGGCGCGACGTATTTCGGGTTCAATAAAATGCTTCTGATGCGGCCCTGGAGTTCGTTGAACGAGCAGGCGAAAGTTTTGCCCGAAACAAAGAGCGAGTTTTATCCTGACGGGTTCGCGATGAGACCTCCGGTGAAGGGAACGGTCGCACGGGGCGAAATGCCATACCGGTACGCGAGCAACATTCCCGGGGCGGAGAAGTACATGAAGAACCCAATACTTCCGACGAAACGCGTGATGCTGGTCGGCCAGAGAGATTTTAACATATATTGCAGCCCCTGTCACGGCTACTTTGCGGAAGGCGACAGCAGGCTGCAGGGACAGTTCCCGGTTCCGCCGAGTCTACACATAGACTCCCTGGTGACCGCACCTGATGGACTTTATTATGAGGTTATAACCAACGGATTCCAGGGGGTAATGCCTTCGTACGCACGACAGATTCCTCGCGATGAGCGGTGGGCAATTATATGGTACATCCGTGCTCTTCAAAAAGCGCAAAACCCCGGGGAGGTAGCAGAGGCGAAATGAGTACACAACAAGTATCTACCGACAAACTCAGAAATCTCCCGGAATCATATGGCAAGATTGGCTGGACGCTTCTTATTGCAGGAGTGGTTCTGACGCTCTTGTCTTTCGCTGTCAATTCCAAGCATGCCTCCTTCGGACTCATAATGACGTTGACATTCGTCGCTACAATAGGAATTGGCGGCCTCTTCTGGGTCGGAGTGGAGTACGTAAGCTCCGCGGTATGGAGCACGGCTCTCAGGCGCCCGTTCGAGTTTATCGCCGGCGTCATCCCGTTCCTGATTATCCTGGCGCTGCCGCTCCTTTTCAGGATGAAGACTGTGTTCGAGTGGACTCATCTGAGCTACTTCAAGGACGATCCGTCCATGCTGGTAAAGGCCCCGTACCTCAATGTGACATTCTTCGTGGTCCGGACCATATTCGTGTTTGCGATATGGTGGTTGTTTTACTATCTCATCGTAAAGAACTCAAGGGTACAGGATACAACGAAGGACCAAAACCTGACCACAAAGAACGTGAGATTGTCGGCCGGATTCATGCCCGTCTTCGCGATCACGCTCACGATCTTTTCAATCGACTGGCTCATGAGCCTTACTCCGAGTTGGTTCTCGACGATATTCGGCGTGTATGTATTCTCGGGCGCCGTCCTGTCCTCTATGGCGTTCGGTACTCTGGTCATAGTACTGCTGAACGAGAAAGACCGTTTTCCAGTAAAGCTGACGCCCGACCATTATTATAATCTCGGCGCATTCCTTTTCGCGTTCGTCGTCTTCTGGGCATACATCGGGTTCAGCCAGTTTATGTTGCAATGGTACGGTAACCTAAGGGAGGAGACGCTTTACTATATTCCAAGGATGCACGGCAGCTGGGCTGTTGTCTCAATCGCGCTCGCTCTAGTGGAGTTTCTCATACCGTTCTTCCTTCTCATAACGAAGCCCGCGAAGATGGATCCGAAGCGCCTGGTGTTCGTTTCGATTTGGCTCCTTGCGTCACATGCACTCGATATTTACTGGATGGTGATGCCGGTATACAATCCTGACAAAGCGGTCTTCGGCGTAAGTGAAGTTGCATTCCTCGTTCTTTCGGTTGGAATGATAATGGCGGTTTTCGCTTACAAAGCAAAGGCGAACAACATGGTCCCGATCGGTGATCCGAAATTGCAGCGCGGACTGGAGTTTCACCTGTAAGCAGCATGGAGTATAGAGCAAAGATTATGGAGAAGGAAGCACAATGAGTAAGGACGACAAAGTTCAGAGCCCGGCTCAGGAAGAACAATCTTTCTTCGTCAGGAAGGTGTGGCTGTCGCCGCTTTTCTATGTCTATTTCCTGAGCGTTTTGATCGCTCTCGGAATGCTGTACATACACAGGGAGAACATGGTCAACCGGAACTCAATTCGGCCGGATATTCAAATAGACTCCATTTACAATGCACCGATTAAAGCAGCGCCGGCGGTTGAGCCGGCACCGGCCAAAATTACAGTCGATAACCTCCTGACACCGACAAAAGCTCAGATCGAGCGGGGTGAGAACCTGTTTAAGATGGACTGCGCTCCTTGCCACGGAGTGGACGGGAAGGGAGACGGCCCCGCCGCAGCTACTCTTAACCCGAAGCCGAGAGACTACCAGTCAACCACCGGTTGGGTAAATGGCCGCCTCCTCTCCGATATGTTTAAAACGGTGTCCGAAGGAATTCCAAACAGCGCTATGGTTTCATTTGCAGGCGCTCTCTCCGTCAACGACAGGCTGGCAGTGATCGACTACATCAGAGCTAACTTCGGAAATTTCCCGAAAGACACTCCTGAACAGCTGGAAGCGCTGAACAAGAAATATCATTTGGAAGAAGTCGGCGAAAAATCGGCTGCGCCTGCGGAGATCCCGTTGAACGCGGCGATAAAGCAGATAGAGGAGGGAGCGATCCCGAGAGCGAAAGCGGTCGACGAGGCTATCTCGTACATTTCAAGTCATTCCTCGGACCCGGGGACACAGTTATTCAAAAGAGTTACGACCGACCCCAGGCGGGCGTTGACGATGCTCTCCGGCTCCGAGTTCTGGAGCAAAAACGAGTCTGACTTTGTTACTATAGTTACGATGGATGCGTTCCAAAACGGTTTCGATCCGAAGGTTGCACAGCTCAGCACGAGCGAGTGGCAGACCTTGTACAACTATATGAAAAACGTTTTTGCAGCAAGCGGCGCTGCAGGAAGTAATATTTGATAAAATGAAGTCAGCGATTCTGCGATTCGTTCTCCCGATGGTCGTCATTGTGTTCGCGGGGGCATCCCTGTCGGCGCGTGCTGCGGAGACAACGTCCGGTCACGTCAAGGTCGGAATAGATGAAAAACTCGGTCAGCATATCCCGATGGACCTGGTATTTAAAGACGAGAGTGGCAAGGACGTCACGCTCCGGCAGGTGGCAAACGGGAAGCCGCTGATAATCGACATGGCGTACTTCGAGTGTCCGGGGATTTGCGACGTCGTGATGGGGGATCTTGCCAGAACCATCAAAGAAGTTCCGCAGGTACTGGGAAAAGATTTTAACGTCGCGACAATCAGCTTCAATCCTTCCGATAAGACTTCGGATGCCATGAAGAAGAAGCACCAATTCTGGGGGTCCCTTGACGATCCCGCATCTTCAAGCGCCTGGAGATTCTTGACCGGAGGCAGTGCCAGCATCCATCGGCTTACCGATGCTCTCGGTTTCTATTTCCAGAAAGACAAGTACGGAATGTTCATGCATCCAACGGCGTTGATTTTTGTCAACGGCAACGGCAGGATAGTGAGGTATATCCAGGGAACGACGTATGCAGAGGTAGACGTCAGCATGGCGCTGGCTGAGGCCAAAGCAAATACGCCTGCGGATATAATCACTTCCAGCCCAAAAGTTTGTTTCAGTCACGACCCTTCAGGCTACAAGCTGACGGACAGAATCCTGCAGTTAGGGGGCATCAGCACGCTGGTTTTCGTGGCGGGCTTCATCTTCTTTATGAAGTCGAAGAAGAAGTTTGGAAGAAATCAGATAAATAAGAGCTGACCGCAGATGTGTCGAGTAAGCATGAGAACAAGACAGGTGGAACACACAGAGAAGTCAGGTGCATGCAGCCATTTGTCT
>JAJYJD010000003.1 GCA_021789755.1 Bacteroidota bacterium | reverse complement strand
GGATGTCTTCATCGACGCATCTGGGTCAGCTGAGGCGCTGGCATCGGGTGCACAAATGATAAGAAAGCTGGGCACTTTCGCGGGAATAGGATTTTCTGATAATGACACAATTGATTTTCCCTATCGGCAGCTTATGATGAAAGGAGTGAAGTTCCTTTTCAATATCTCCACAAAATACGAATCATGGGACAGATCGCTCGCACTCCTTGAAAGTGGGTCTATTCCTTATGAGAAGATAATTACCGGGAGAAGGAGGATCGATGAATGGGAAGAAGTATTTGAGGATCCACGCGGCCGGGAATCGCTGAAGGATATTTTCGTTTTTTGAAGAATCCGGAAACTTAAACACGAGGGTAATTGAGAAAGCAATGACGATCAAGATAGGAGTTGTCGGAACGGGCATAATGGGAAAAAGCGCAGTCATGGTGTGGCAGCGTTATCCCGGGGTTGAAGTCACGGCGGTTTGCGATAAAAATTCCGAGCGGGCGGCTGCGGTTGCAAAGGAATTGGGAATTCCTAAATACTATAACGACCACAGAGAAATGCTTGAACACGGGGACTTAGATGCTGTACATGTAAACACGCCCGATTGGGCTCATCGTGATCCGGTGGTGGACTCTCTGAGAGCCGGTAGGCACGTCCTCGTGGAGAAACCCATGACCACAGATATTCAAGAAGCAGATGAGATCGTCAAGTTGGTGGCAGAAACGGGAAAGAAGTTCCAGGTCTCGTTCAACCACCGATGGCTCTCCGTGTACCACAAGATCCACAGCGACATAAAGGCCGGGAGAATTGGCAAGTGTCTGATGGGATATGCTAAGAAGAGCGATCCAATATTAGTCCCCACTGAGTGGCTACCGTGGGCCGCGCACAGTACTTCTGCGTGGTTCCTTTCTTCGCACGACATCGACCTTGTTAGCTGGTGGGTAGATAGCGAGGGCGACGAAGTGTATGCTAGCGGCGCGAGGGAAGTTCTGAAGAAACGGGGCGTCGACACTTATGATGCGATTCAGGCACAAGTGAAGTTCAAGAATGGATTCTTTGCAACTTTTGAATCTGCATGGATTTACTCAAACAAAAGTCCATATATGCCTGACTCTTATATGGAAATTGTGGGGACAGAGGGGCATATCTTCTCTGACAGGAAAGCGGAAGCGATTGAAATGGCGGATAAGGACGCGTACACATATCCCAGGACGCTGTTGAATTACAAGATATTCGACAAATGGCAAGGTGCCCTTCCTTCCTGCATGTACAGTTTTATTGATGCAATAACCGACGACCGAGAAACGTTTGTGACAGCAAAGGACGGAAGGCGTGTCACCGCAATACTTGATGCGATTCATCGCTCGTTGGCCTCTGGTAAACCGGAGAGGGTGCCTTAGCAGTAATCGCGTGAGACGTTCAATGGAATGATGGGTTAGTATTATGATTAATGGATTGGAGCATGTCGGCCTTTGTGCGCAGAATCCGGAACGGTTGGTGGATTGGTACACTACTGTGCTAAGATGTCAGGTTGTTCACAGGATAGAGGAACGTTCGACATACTTCTTACGCTTCCCGGGCGGCGGGATGTTAGAAGTGTATCCAGCGATAGATCAAACAGTACCTGTAGGGAATCTTCATTCCGGATTGCGGCATCTCGCAATTCGTGTGGATGATTTTGAGAGCGACTATGAATATATGCTGGGCCATGGTGCTTTTCTGATCCCAGAGATGATTGTGAGAAACGGAGAGATGAAGTTGGCATTCTTTAAAGATCCGGAAGGTAACCTAATCCATTTGGTTCAAAGGTTTGGAGAAGCGCATTTCTGACATAAAGCGAAATTATCTGTCAGACCTGTCAAAAGTGGCTGTCGTCCACAGACCGGTGGTGGTGTCCAAAGCCGCACGGCGTTGGCGCGTTACCCATAAGGGGTCGGCGATTGAAAAGTGATTTTGAAACCCGCACCAGATATGCTTAGCTTCGCGCGGTATCGTCGAGATGCGGGTCCTGTGCGAGATTCTTTCTCCATCGCGCTTTAAGTTGGCAAATATAGTGGATACAAACATCTGTGTAAATTCTCACAACAGGATGGTTCGATTGTGAGACGGCATTTCACGGCGCTCCGTAGACTACTCAAGAAGCCGAGCGGCCCGCGAGTAAAATTCGTGGTTTTCTTCTTTGCTTCTTGACAACACCTGGATTGTATTGTATCTTGAATGTGAGATGGCGGTTCACAATGTGAAACGATGTGACTCGGTTGGCGAAGCTGTGTTAGGGTGTTTGTGTTATTAGCCGTTTGGAGTTGTCCCCGCTTTTGTCACCAAGACTTCATTTCTTGCTCTACTCCAGTTGACCTCTCGCTTTCCCGTCGAGCTCAAATGGCGGCTTTCGCTAAACTGTCAGCGTAATGACCAATGTGGAGCTCCTTTGAGGGAAGAAACGAGGCCCTCCTTTGCGGCAATACTTGATCTGCTTCGAAAGATGACTTATGACTTCGAGAGAAAAAAATATGTATAAGAAAGGTGACTAATGGACTTTGAATCTGACTCTGAACTCTTTTCTTATCTCGAAGCGAACGCCTATGCGGGTGTGTTTTCCGATATCCTTGACGAAATAGGGCAACGCTTTCGGGTCGTTTCACCTCATTCCGGGATTCGTCCGCTCGACAACACATTTGTTGCCGCCGGAAGAGCTGTGACTTTGCTGAATGAGAAGGATGATAATGAGAAAGAACCTTATGATACCGTCATCAAATGTATAGATTCCCTCGGATCGGGCTCACTCTTAGTAACGACTGGAAGCGACAATCTTGATGTCGGGATCATGGGTGAACTGACAGCTACCGCTCTCCTTGCTCGGAAATGTCGTGGCGCGATCGTCAACGGTTATAGTCGGGATGTCAGGAAATTAATAGGAATGAAGTTTCCTACTTTCGCGTGGGGACCTTCACCGATAGACACCACCGGGAGAGCAAGAGTCACCAATTACAATATTCCAATCATTATCGGTGGCGTTCGTATTTCTCCGGGTGATCTGATCTTTGCGGATCTCGACGGAACAGTGGTCATTCCCAGGGAGCTTGAGAAAGACGTGGTGGAAAAAGTGGTCGAGAGAATCAATACTGAGAATATTGTAAGAAAGGAATTGGCAGCGGGTCGAACCATGGCTGAAGTCTGGAGAAAATACGAGGTCCTTTGAAATTTAAGATGAAGGCGCTCGCTTCATTAATTGTGGGGTTATCCCTCTTTGCTGCTCCCAAATGTTCTGCTCGCCAATCTTCACCGGCGGCGTCATCAACTCCTCCTTCATCCGGTGATAATCATATTGACAAGATGCTTGTTAATTCACCGTTACCCGTTCCACCTTATTATATCGGGTCGTTTTACTGGGGATCTGCACCCAAGGATGGGCCCCGTTCTCGCCCGGCTTGGGATATTTCAACCAGTGCGATGAGGGACAGACTGTTTACGAGATTAGAACAAGTCGGCATCAATATGCTCACCTACGCATACGTATACAGGAACAATGGATCGGTCTACCCGAACGACAACCCGAAACTAAAACCTCAGGTGAAGCCTTGGCTCGGACGCAATCCAGTAAAGGACTTTCTCGATGAATGTGAAACCCATCATATGTCTGGATATCTCGGATTAGCTTTGGTCCCAGACGGATTGTCCAATAGGAGATACTTCGATTATCTAAACGACATCACTACCGACATGGTAGAACGGTTTAAGAAATATCCAGCATTCAGAGGCTTTGTACCACCGGTGGAATCCAGATCGCCGAATCTCAATGCCGATGAGTTTTCGGAGTTAGCCCAGACTGCATTAAGGATTAACCCCGATATGACAGTAATGGATTTTCCAAACGGACCGTTTGCTGAAGTGGTCAGAACGATCCTGAATCATATTCACTCCGGTAGAGTAAATATCGAAAACGTACAGTTCTATATCGGGAATTTTTCCGAGTTCAGCTACTTTTTGTCCAATTATCGGGAAATGCAGGGTTTTCGCGGGCTAACCGATTTCGTTCAGGGTCTGTCGGACCGCGTAAAAACAATAGTCCATACCCATTACATGAATGGATACGGAGAGCGTGCCATACCGAAAGATCAAGTCTATCGAGTGTCACAGGGGGTCCTGCTGACGGCAACAACTTGTGGAATTCACTTTTTCAATTACTTTGATCTCTTCAATGGCTATGATATTCTGACACACAGAAATGCATTTTGGCGTTGGGCTGCATGGTGCAAAGGTGTGCTGAGTGTCCAGAGGTATGTCCCGTATTATGCAGGTTCGAAGTTGGTAGCTGCGGTAACTACAGTCATTCCCAGGGAAACGGGATTGGGCGGGACAGCTTTTGTCAACATGGCTTGGACACCTCTCGCAATAGCCCACGTTCCACAAGCATTTGCGGCTAATCTTGGAAACGTCCACAGTAGGATCTGGATAGTACCTTCGCCGGTCGGACTGTCAGAAAAACAAATATCTTCGATTACCAGGTTCCTTAAAGATGGTGGTACGCTGATTTCTGTGCTTGACCCGAAGACGAACATCATTCCTAATCCGAATGATGATTTCGATTTCAAGCTGTCAAAGTACACTGTTGGAAACGAGGAAGATCAAATCCCGCCTGATTATCAGAAATTGTTGCGATGCGATTACACTCACTACGTCGAGGATACATTACATTTTTTGTCTCGGATGTCAGCCTTTACAAGAGAGAAGGAGATATTAGCCAACGGGTTCGAATTGAATGCTGAACCGAGAGATTTAGTACTGGCGAGATGGTCGGATGGAAAACCAGCCGTATTGCTGCGCCACTTGGGAAAGGGAATTCTCTACATCATTCCCGGTGATCTTCAATTCCTTGCAGAGATCTTACCTCTTCTTGCTAGAGAACACATGGACATGCTTGTGAAGATCCGGAATTTACCGCACAGCTATACATTCGAACAGTATCAGACGAAAGGACGATATTCGCACTCTTTGTTCTTAATCCTTGGAAGCAAGAAGGGCAGTAGTGCGCGACACGTGGAGTTGGAACTTCCCTCGAGTATGAAGAGGAGGTTTGCAGTCTATTTTGACAACAACAGACTCTGTGCCATAAAGCCCGTAGTTAGAGGTGGTAACATCATTCTTCGTCTGCCACGGATCAAGAATTACGGTGCCTTGGTAATGTCCAACAACACTTTTCCGCTTCTTCACCCCGACGAATCATCGCGAAATGTACTAGTTGGTAGCAGACAAAGAGTTTCAGTCACATTGTTCAATGCTTTGGATGCCACAATTAGCGACACTCTGACTATGACGTTGCCTGAGCAATGGAGTCACATGACAACCTCCGTGCGAGAACCTTATAAACTGTTACCGGGCGAAAAGCACACGTTCTGGTTTTATCTGACTGTGCCGAAAAACGTCGAACACGATACTTACTTTATTCACTTCACGACTTTAGGCCTGACGCAACGCGAAATGTTCATTCCCGTCAACGGGAAGCCAAGGATCATCATGCAAGGCCAAGTCGCTCCGACCCCGATGCCTTCTAGAGGAAAAATCGGATATCAATGGATTGGGGTGGCTGCCGGAGAAACAGGCAAACTTCGATATAGCGGAATTGCCTATATCGATAATAATCAGTACGACCACGATCCGGGTGTTTCATTCTACTACAATGGTCAGTGGTCCGCTCCGCAGTCGGATAACGGGATAACATTTCGAACAGGAAAATATTCAACTCTCGCAGGCGGACCCCGCTTCTGGATAAACGGTGTGAACACTCATGCTAATTATGAAATAAGAATGGTTTACAAATCAGACTACCACGGCAAAATACAAGTCTGGAACGGATCGTACTTCAAATCGATTTCCGAAATACCGGTATCTCAATCCTGCGACACGCTCGATTGTGTCTTGCACGGTGGCGAATTTGTCAACGCTGACGGCACAGGTAATGTAGATGCGCTTGCGGAATTCTGTATTCCGCAAATCTCTTTAGCGAAGATTGATGTCAGAGAGGTGCCCTCTCGCGCCTTTTCGCCGACGGACTCGCTGCGAAGCACAAAGTAAAGCTGCACTCTAATCGTCTTAGGTTATGCCGGGTTGGAACACCGGCAGCAAGCCGTGCGGTGTTCCTCTCAACACACGCTTTTGAAATGGAGCGATAAAAGATGGACAGGCGCAAGTTTGTTGCTGCTTCAATCGGAAGTATTCTGGCCGCCAAATACTCTGGCAGCGAAAGTTTGTTGAAGAGAGTCACCGTAGACCGGCGGAGAATGGATTCCGGAACCACAAAGCTAAAAATCGGCGATCTGTCTCTAAAGAAACTCCGTGATGATTATCACTACTACCTTTTTGAAGACTTTCTTCCCTTCATGGATAAGTACGTGATCGACCATAAGTACGGCGGTTTCATGTGTAACGACGACAGGGACGGAACGAGGCTCAACACAAAGAAGCGCACCTGGTTCGAAGGAAGGGGCATCTGGGTCTACTCGTTCCTCTACAGGCATTTCGGAAACGACGAGAAATACCTCGATGTCGCGACCAACTCGTTGAAGCTGATAATGAAGACCGAGCCCACCGGGGACAGTCTCTGGCCTTCCGTTATCACTCGCGAAGGCAAACCACTTACGCCACCTTCAAAGAGAATTTATGGAAGTGTTTTCGTTGCGGAGGGTTTGAGCGAGTATTCTTTCGCTACAGGCGAACAAAAATACTGGAACACCGCGAAAGAGATCATCCTAAAATGCTGGAAGATCTATAATCGCCCCGACTATTATCCACGAATTGTGGCGGACTATTCCGGCCCCAAAGTGATCCCGTTTCCAGGAGCCAGAATCCAGGGTGTTGCAATGGTAATGCTCACCACTATCAATGGGATGCTTGAGCACCGGAGTGATCCAGACCTGGAGGAGATAAGATCGAAGTGCATTGATGCCGTCCTAAGCAAACACTTCAACCCCGAGTTCAGACTAAACAATGAGCTTCTCAACCACGACTATTCGCGTCCCGACAATTATCTGTCCGAGTTTGTCTACACAGGCCATTCTATCGAGACCTTTCGACCGATTATGGAAGAGGCGGTCGGATCCAAGGATTTGAAATTGTTCCGGACCGCGGCGGAGAGATTCAAACGCCATGTGGAAGTTGCATGGGACCAGGTTTACTCGGGAGTTCTCAGGAGCTTGAATAACGTGGATCTGGACCTGTGGGAAATCAAAAGGACTCCAAAGGTCCTCTGGGCGCAGGAGGAGGCATTGAACGGCATGATGGTTCTCATTGAGCAGTCCGGGGACGAGTGGGCAAAAGAATGGTTTGCGAAAACGTATGAGTATATGGTTGCCAAATATTGGCTCAAGCCATTCGGATACCATTTATGGATCACTGCAGCGGATAGGAAGGTCACTTTCACGCCACATTACGATCGCATAGAGAACTATCATTTGCCCCGCCACCTCATGCTGACATACCTGGCATTAGAGAAATTGGAA
Source organism: Bacteroidota bacterium (assembly GCA_021789755.1). GTDB lineage: Bacteria > Bacteroidota > Ignavibacteria > Kryptoniales > JAKASW01 > JAKASW01. Next base: position 26,974 of record JAJYJD010000003.1, on the reverse strand, counting down.
AACAATGGCGGGCGACCAGCGTGGCCAGGAGCAGCGGAAGCAGTGAATCAGAAATGATATCTGAAAGTACGCCAACCCGCTTCCTTTTCAGGCTCATCGCTATTTCTGCAATTCTAATCGCTGCTCTTCCGGCGATGAAAGCATCGGGCGAAGTTATCAAGATCTCGGTCACCCCATCCGAAGTGACTATCGGAGACACTGTGAACATCGTGGTTGAATCTGCGGATGAGAACCCGCTCAACGCTGTGATCCTTATCCCCGACGAAGGTGCAATTCCACTCTGCCTGAAAAAAGTGAAAACTTCCGTTTATGATTCGCACTTCATTATCAGAAGAAATGGTCCACAAGGACTTTATGCAATTCAGGCCTGGGTAGGCGATAGGGCCAGACCGGCGGCTATAGGAAAAGCAGTGTTCCTGTTCAAGAAGATCATCGGGGATTTCTGTATGATCGGAGTCTTCGATCCGAAGGGTCTCAAATCCGATATGGACAAATACATCGGCGAGTTAAAAAACTTCGGGGCGAACTTTCTTATAGCTCATACGATAATCACCCCCCGCAGGGTTTACTACAGATCGAAAATCTGCAACATGGATAGTTCCTCTCCAATCGACCAGAGTTACCTAAGCAGTCTATTGAAATGCGCAGATGAAAACGGCATTTCGGTCGTGCTATCGGTCAGCTGGGACATGACCAGAGTGATCCCGCCTCCTCAACGAATGAAGAGCACGCACGAGATCATCAAAGAACTCTACAGCCTGTATGGAAGCCATCCTTCTCTTGTTGGGTTCTACTCGTATCAGGAAGGGAGTGGAATATACTATGCAACATACGTGAGAGAGTTCTGCGACTATGTCAAGGAAGTAAATCCCGGATTGCTCACTGCTTGTGCTCCGTATACGGATAATCCATTGCTTGCCGGTTACCTCAGCGCTATCAGGAGTCTCAACATAATAATATACCAGGGAATGGTAATGGCTAGTTACAGACCTGATAACCGCATCAAATTTCCTTTCAGGAGGGTCAAAGACTTCGGCTCAATTGCGTCGGGTGCATCTGAACTTCAAAGCAAAATCGTCTTGACTCATGTTGAACTTTTCGGTTACCTGGAGAACGCCCTGAAGCATTTGTACATCGCAAGTTACAACAACATCTATCAGCAATTCATGAGCGCCGCGACGGTTCCGCATAACGATGGCATTATAATGTTCAATTACAGCGGGGTTATTTACAATACCCTCAGGCGATATCCCCAGTACCGACAGGAGTTTGATCGGAGCCGCGACGCAGTTTTTGACGGGATGAAGGCATTTGATTTGATCGGTAATGCTTCCGCACACCGGAACCAACTGGCAGTCTATATTCCCTGGACAGACTTCCAGGAATATAGATGGGAACGCGATTATTACAGTGCCCTTGATGCATTTAGGACAATGGGAATCCCGGTGGACATTCTTCCATGGGCGCCATTTCATGAAGAATCTTACCCACCGTACTACCCGGTCCGCGCGAATTCACGTGCCTTGACGCAGATGTTAAAAGCAAAAGAAGTGTTGGTGTTCCCGAGTCTATCGGGTCTAAATGAAACCGACAGCGAGTTGATGAAGCATTTTCTTGAGAGAGGAGGGACAGTTGTCGCATTCGGTCCCAGAATACCTATGGGCACGACTTACAACCGCACTATTCTCTTTGGGATTGAAAAAACCGGGAAAAGTCGGACACATATCGCCATTATCGACCGATTTGATTTTCGAGAGAGAACTGTTACTGGCAAGAAATGGGAGCTTGGGAGAGTGACGCTTCCAGTGTGGAGAACTGAGGGCGCAAATGTCATTGCGACGTTTGAAGACGAGTCTCCTGCAATAACCTTGAACACTTATGGTAAGGGGAAGGTTGTCTCTGTTCTGACCGATGCGCAGACTGCCGCCCGCAAATTCCCATATCTGGTGCGCGATGTCTTTAACTACATCGGGGTACAGCGCTATGTTGATATCGTGGGAACAAATCAGAATTGCGACGTGGCGGTTTCTAAAACCAGATCGGGTTTTGTGACAGCGGTGGTGAATCACAACAATTCAAAGCTCGAAATCACTCTTATGCCGTTGACGCCTTATTATAAAGGTGAGACTCAGAATTGGAAGGATCTTGTTGCCGGAAAAGAAATAGCAAAGTCGAAGAATAACGCAGCACTCAAAATACAAGTCATGCCTCGCAGCTACAGGTTGATTGACATGTCTGATCATACAGGGAGATGAAGCCACTATGATAGCGCGACTTTGGAGAACCTTTTCATTTTGTGATGACAATCCGGTGGTGTCCAAAATGTTGAAATCGGTAGCCGTTCTTTCCTTTTTTTCTTTTGTAATGCTCGAGGGCTGTTCAAAATCGCCTTATTCAAACGGGATAGTCGGTCCGACAAGTTCGACTCCGGTTACGGAAAAAATTCCAGGGTTCATCGGTTTGTACCATAATTCGACAGGCACGATCTACGGCGGCTGGGGCTGGCCTTCAGGAGAATTGATTCAAACCGCATTCAACTTCGGATTAAATGGTGTTATATCTCAAGCTCAATACTATGGATACACATTTCAGACAAATCTGGTTGACAACTGCACGATTTGGAACACAAACAAAGTCTACGGAGTATTGCGGCCGCCCACGGAAGGTGGGGTCGTCAACCAGCCCGGGGATACTATTCTTCTTCAGCCTTTTGCGCAATCGCCCGGAATGATCCAGGCTGCTCATAGGTTCTCGGAGTTGTCGAAGGAGTATCCGCAGATTTCCGGTATTATTATCGATGATTTCTTCGAGAATTTTCAAGGGGGCAAAATAACTGTTTCTCAGTTGCAGGAGATCAGGGAGGCTCTCGAGGGAAAAACCCTTGATGGAAACGGGAATGTCGAGGATACATCTCAGGCCACTACTCCGAATCTGAGACTCTATGTGGTCGTGTATGAGGATCAACTCGGCATTTCCAGCCAGTCGGTCGTTAACTTGATCGACGGAGTCAATTTATGGATGCACCATCAGAACGAGAACTACACTAATCTTGATCAGTACATAAGTACTGTGAAGCAAAATTATCCAGGCAAGGGGATAATTGTGGGAGTGTATTTCAAGAACTCTCTCGAACAGATGACGCCGGTCAGCATCAAGTATATGATTCAGAACTCCATAAGCAAGTATGATCAGGGAGAGATTGGTGGAGCGCTTCTCTTCTCGGCGCCATGGCTGACCCAACAGTACATAACTCAGCAGCGCTGGGACTCACTCGCAATTCCTCCATTTCTGGACAGCCTCTACTATCCGAATCTTGGTGAGGCAACGGGAACGGTAATCGACGCTCGTACCGGCAACCCGGTCGCCAATGCGCTTGTTTCCGTACAAAGACTGACAGCAAAGAACACACAGCTCGTTTCTAGAAAGTTCACTTCGAACGAAGGTGAATACAGCTTCGGCGGCTGGGCGGGGGAAAGTAATGGCTCGTCTTATGAAGTTGAGGTTGCTAAGGCGCCATACCAGCCGGAGACATTTGACATCGAATTGCAGCCAGGAATGCAAATCGTATTGCCTAACATACAATTAAAGCCATAGCGTGATCGGATAATCATTATCTATTTCAAGAGGGCATAATGCATAGAAAAATTCTTCCCCTGATCCTGGCGGTGTTAGCGGTGAGTTCAGTTCCATCTTTGGCTTTTGCATCAAGCGGCATAGTTGAAGGGTACGTCAGGGACGCTCAAACACGCAGACCTCTCATAGGTGCAAATGTCCTTCTCGTCGGAACGAGCATGGGTGCGGTGTCAAACGATGATGGCCACTTCGTGGTGAACGATGTGCCTGCTGGCATGTACAAATTGCGCGCCTCCTATGTGGGTTATGGCAATCAGGAGTTTAGTATCGAAGTCTCTTCAAATAACACAACAAGGCGAGACTTCGGGTTGCATGCCGTCGGAGTGAAGGGGAAAGAAGTGGTCGTGACAGCGCAGGCTGCCGGTCAGAATTCTGCTATAAACCAGCAGCTTTCATCCGAGCAGATAATGAACGTCGTCTCAGCGGCAAGAATACGTGAACTTCCCGATGCAAATGCGGCAGAATCGATTGGCCGGCTCCCAGGGATTTCTCTCGTGAGGGAAGGCGGAGAAGGGGCGCAAGTTGTTATTCGAGGACTGGCACCGCAGTACAACGAGATTACGATCGATGGAATTGAGGTTCCGCCAAACGTTTCATCGAGTCGCGCAGTCGACTTGAGCGATATTTCCTCGAACATGCTCGGGGGGATAGAGGTGATCAAAGCGATTACGCCAGACATGGACGCGGCAGCCGTTGGTGGAATTGTCAATCTCGAACTCAGGGAAGCTCGGGAATCAAAAAAAGGCATCCTGACCTCCTTGCTGGCGCAGGGCGGGTACAATGCCTTGATCGGCACGCATTCCAACTACAAGGTGGTAGGCACCGCGGAGTCCCGCTTCTTCAACAATCGGTTCGGAGTATTTGCTGAGGCAAATATTGAGGGACGCAATCTAACCGCAAATGAACTCGGTGCAACCTACAACTTGAACGCACCCCAACTAGGGAAACCAAACCCGGTCTACATGCAGGACTTAAGCCTGACCGATATACCTAGATACAGGCAACGTTACGGCGCTGAGGTGGTCATGGATTACAAGCGTCCCACACTTAAGGTGGAGCTCATGAACTTCCTGAGTTCCGGCAACACAAACGAACAAATAAGAAACGAGAACTACGATCTGGTGAATAATACTCACAGCTACAGTGCGACGGACGAGAACAGTATTCTTGACATCATCACAAATCTCCTTGACATCAAAGAAATATTCCCGCTGTTCGCTGTAGATGCAAAGTTTGCTCACTCCTATTCTCAGACCTCAGTACCGAACCTTTTGACTTTCAGCTTTGAACAAACCGATGTCGGCCTGAACAATGCCAACTATCAACGTTTGAGTCCACAGGTTATTCCGACACTTGCGAAGAACGATCTATCACAAACCGATTTTCAATCCGCCCTGCAGTCGAGCAGCTTGTCCAGAAACCGTCAGCTTTCGGCACAAGTCGATTTCCTGTCAAACATCAATTTTTCGAGAGATATTACCAGCATTCTGAAATTCGGCGGGGCATACAGATACACTACAAAATCTTATAATTACTTGAGTCAGGCTAACCGCTTCCAAATAAACGGAATCGATACAACCATTCAAGCAATCCTGAATGCCTTTCCGTGGATGCAGAGTTCCGTTCCTTCAGGGAGTATATACTTACCGATTACCCTCTTTGAGGATCCAAACTTTAGCTATGGGAACTTTCTGAATGGTCAATATGGCATGGGGGTGCCCTTGAACATCGGCCTGATGCACCAGGTAATGAATGTCATTAATCAGTCACCACCTCCGCAATCATACGACTATGAGACCGATGTGGCGACTAATGATTTCTTATCGGCCACCAACAACTATAATGGCTTTGAGCGAGAGAGTGCTGCCTACATCATGTATACGCTGAGCATCGGTCAGGACTTGACTATCCTGCCAGGGGTAAGGTTCCAGCAGCTCTCAACTTCGTATACAGCTCCAAGGGGAACTCAGACACCACTTTCTTATGAGTACCATGATACCACCATTGAAGAGACGCACGGTTTTTGGCTTCCGATGGCACACTTGATTGTCAAGCCACTTTCATGGATGCAGATTCACCTGGCTTACACGAATACTCTTACATACCCGTCCTTTGATGCTATCACACCAAGGATCAACATCGGGTACCAGAGCGTGGTCTGGCACAATTACGCTCTTAAACCAGCACATTCGACCAACTACGACGCCATTCTTTCGATTTATAACAACACAGTCGGTTTACTGACGGTCGACGGTTTCCTCAAGCATATTCGCAACCTGATATTTCCGGTGAACACTTACGTAGTGAATCCGGCAGATTATCCGGGGATACCGAGCAACACAAAAGGGGAACCATTATCAACATCAATTAACAACCCGAACGTTGTCAATCTGTATGGGACTGAAATTGATTGGGAAACTCACTTCTGGTATCTCCCAGGTCCATTGTCGGGTTTAGTCTTAAGTGCGAATTTTACTCATATCTTTTCGCGCGCCAAATATCCCCTCACGACAGTGACTACCATTTACCTGCCGAAATACCAGCAGGTCGTAAACGATACCTTCTATACAGATCGTTTGATTTACCAGCCTGATGACATTGCCAACCTGGCCATCGGGTATGATTACAAGGAATTCTCGATTCGCGTTTCAATGCTGTTCCAGTCGAACGTCTTTCAGGGAGCTGAATTCTGGTCTGAGTTAAGAGAGTACGGGGCAAACTATCTCAGGTGGGACCTCGCCGCCAAACAGGGGCTTCCCTGGTATCATCTCCGGCTCTTCTTCGATATGAACAACATTAACGGCGCAAAGGATCTCTATCTAAACGGCGGATCCAGTTTTCCGCAATCGGAGAATTCATACGGCATGACCGCCGACATTGGACTCGAGACGAGCTTCTGACAGCTCTATTGACAGCTGCGTCTATCCTCAGGCGTCACTTTACTTAGGAACCCAACTCACATGGAATCAATTAGTTACTTGCTATATCTCTTCATGATCACCGGTCTACTGACGAGTTCGAATGCCATGACCGCATTTGCCCGTGGTCCCATCAAAGCTTCAGCGGCAAACCTGAAATCGATTCATGTCAATATCGAGAGATATGCGAACGGGGGGACAATAGATAAGCTTCAAACGCCCGACCGCAGCTCACAGACAATAACGAAACAAAACGAAGAGCACGTTGCCGCGCTCATGCGTATGAGAAGACTGTTTCCGTCCGGACATCGAAGGGTTGCAGCATATGCAGGAATGAAGTACGACGTACAGGGAAAACCGAGAATCAAAGAGATGATCGACAGGCTCAAAGATCTCGGAGTCAACTGTTACAGCTACCTGATAGACAGCCATTCGGCGGCGGAACTCGATGCCCTCCCTGAATTCTGCCACCTTGCATCGAAGATTCATTTGGAAGTATGGGTCGTATTGGTGCCGCCAAGTGAAGAACCAGGATTGGAGCATGGCTCGAGAATGCGGTATCCGCCGTACAGGCTCAATTATCAAAAGTGGGCGAAAGCAATCGGACGGGTTTCCAGGACCCATCACAATCTCACGCTGTTGATGATCGACGATTTTCTCTACAACACGAATTATTTCACTCCCGACTACGTCAAAAAGATTTACGCAATTCTAGAAAGGGAAAACCGGAATCTCTTACTGGGGGTTACCATTTATGAGAACCAGCTGAAAAACATGGAAGAGATTCGCCCTTACATGCCATACGTTAACGCTGTGGAATGGGGATACCAGCACAAAGCCAGTCTGTCTCCAGAATATGGCATGTCTTCTGCAAGCCTTCCCGGGAATATCAATGAATTCGCCAAGATTTTCCCGGAGGCAGTCCTCATACCCTGCATCTATTTCACTCCTCATTCGTCATGGTCCAGAGAGGCAACTCCATCTTATTTGAAAGAAGCAATGAAAATAGCCTACAGACAAGCGGGCGCCGTTCTTGTGTTCCGTACACCATATCGTGATACGAGACGTTATGAATTGGTGAAGAAGTTTTGCAGCCGACACATTTTGAGTCACGGCAAATAAACGACTTGCTTTGAAATTCCCGAGCGCGAACTGATAACGGGGGTAAGCTTGAATAAGTGAGCAACATCGCCTTTAAACTGTGAGCATTGTGTCAGAAGCTTTCTTGCGGGTGACCTTTGAGTTTCTTAACCACAACAGAAAGGAAGAGAACCATCATGAAACGATTACTCATAACCTTGCTGATCGTGCCGATTGCGATCCTGGTTGAAAGGCCGGCGAGCGCATTTTCCCAGGCAGCGGATACTGTCATGGTTCCGGCCATGCCGCCGGGCAGCATCAACACATTCATTATGGGTGATACCACGGCCACCGGTGCAAGAGTGAATCCCAATCGAGTGTATGAACTGTCAAAAGACTCGATCTATTTCTTCACCGGTACGATGAACGTGAACTTCCCGCTAACTATAGTGGCCGGCCCCGGCAAGGGAGCACTGCCCGTCATAGAGCCAGCCATCCTCTTAGATAACTCCCGTCCGAATACTTTCATTAACCTTGAAAGCGGAAGTCTCACCCTTAGACAACTGTACTTGTTCGGCGTTGCGCCGGACCAGGCCCCAGTCAGACCGGGTAAAGCAATCTTCGTTACGGGAGACAGCTTGGATATAACGGCGGACAGCTGCGTATTTGATGGCTGGACCGAAGCGGCTTTTTGGTCGAACGGAAATTGGAATAGCTACTGGCTGACCAACAACGTGTTCAGGAATCAACAAGATTACACCTCGTTCTACTACGGGGATGTTTTGTTTGCCCCAGGCAAGATTCCTACGGACACCGTTTATATCGTAAACAACACAATATTCTGTAATGAGGGCTACGCACTTGCAAACGTCTACTACAATAATTTTCTGGATTTCGACCACAATACTATCTTCCTGAGCGGCGCACACCTCATGTATATTACGTACCTCACACAGGCAACGATTACCAACAACATCTTTTATGGAACCGATGCTTCGGGAAGCATTCCAGTGATAGGTCTGGGTAGTCTCGGCGCGATCGGAACGACATACGGCATAACGGAGGCAGAAAGACACATCACGCTAGATAACAACGATTATTACTGGCCACAGGCGATGCAAGCCTTTTGGAATTCTATAAATGACACATCAACCTCAGTCGCCGACTCAATAACTCCTCCCGGCTGGATGACCCCCTTCACCCAGGTAATGTTCAATGATACTACCTTCATGTCGATTTCGACGCATCATATCACGCAGGACACTATAATAATAAATGGCACCACTACTTCGTCAGCAGATACAGTCGTGGACACCACGACTTTCTATGCGGCCGATACTTCTTTTGTGCCCGATACCACTCTTGCCGCCGACACTACAGTAAGTACGGACACAACTATCATTTCTGATACCACCAGCATAGTGAACACTTTCCCGACCACCAAGAGGTATCCGTACTTCGAAGATACAGGAAATATCAGCGTCGATCCCGGTTTCTCCTCGTCCATAATGGGTCAAGTAGATAGTCTGGACCACTATGTATACCTGAGCAAAACTAAGGGTCTGGGAAAATACTTGTGGTGGTACGATCCGACAGGATCTGTGTATCCGCCTACTCAGCCATTACCCGAGAACCTAGCGTATTCGGACGCGACACTCCAATCAGCTGGCACGAACAGCTATGCGTTGGGAGACCTTAATTGGTTCCCGAGCCAAATGAAGGAATGGGAAGGTGGTGGTGTCAACGCGGTCAGATCAGCTGCATCCCAGGTCCCGACAAAGTTCGAACTAAGCCAGAACTATCCGAATCCTTTCAATCCGTCAACCGACATTAGAGTCAGTGTAAACCGGGCAGGTGTCATGAGCCTGAAAGTTTACAATGTTCTTGGTCAACTTGTCAAAGTTGTCGACTCCGGTTACAGGCCCGCCGGCACCTACACGTTCAACGTCAACATGAACAGCTACGCTAGCGGAGTCTATTTCTATACACTCCGGCAGGGAGCAAATGTCCTGACGAAAAAAATGATGTTGCTTAAGTGACCTTTGCCGAAGACTGCGACTCACCACCGTGGTGAGCCGCAGATCTCGGCTATTCTTCCGGAGAACAGAGCGATGCGTAATAAAATGAGGCTTGCTACATTATTCTTGCTTTTCCTTTTTCAGCCGGTTTATAGCCCGGTAGCGGCTCAAGGGCCTATGAGCAAGCTTAACCAGAGAGACTATTCGATGATAACTAAAAAGGTAATCTACAAAGTAGATTTCAAGGAAGGAAATGTAAGCGGCTGGGAATCTTATCCTCCATTTCAAGACACAGGTTTTGATCCGTACTTTCACTGTGAAGCGATCAGCGGGCCGACCAACAGCGAGTATTCACTAATGGTAGAATACCGACCCACCTTAGTTACGGAACATAAGATGGGCTTTGTAAGTAAACTATCGCTCATTGCCGATGCTACCACAAGAGCCTCCTTTTATTATAAGGCGAATGGATATGGCGACTTCAAAGGTATGACTCTTATATTATACGGCTCTGACGGGAAACAGTATTCTTACCATACCTCCATAAGCGACGACAGGGAGTGGCACAAAATCACTGTAGGCCTCTCCGATTTCAACTTCTTGCGAGTCGGCATGATGCCAGGCACCGGTATCGATGGCTTTTCGATAACGACTGACATCCCCAAGACCAACCCTGATGTTACCTACAGATTGTTCTTAAGCGATTTTCACCTTACTGCCCGTGAAGCTGTGCAGTTCGAGATACGAGAGCCTGCGTCATATTATCTGAAGAATCTTCAGTTAATAGTTCCATTGCACCACTACACTCCGGGGGAACACGTCGATCTATCTGCAAAGCTTCCAAGCGGGGTGAAACTATCTAAAGTGAATGTCAGCATTATCAGTCCGGATGGCAAAACAATCCAGAAGGATGCCGCCCTCTTTTTTAACTCGACCGATAATTCCTGGACGAAGAAGAACGTATACACTTTCTCGCGTCACGATACGCCCGGCCAGTGGGCTGTGAAGATCGATGGCGAAAATCGCACCGGAAAAAGGGTTGAGACTGAGTTCAACCTGTGGCTGGCAGAAGAGAATTTGCAGCATCCGAGGCTTTTCTTCCGACAGAGAGAAATTGATAATTGTAAAGAGAAAATCGGGACCCAACACTGGCAGAATTGGTGGGATTCTCTTGTCCAAGAAGCCGCAAAGTCCAGAGAAACATCTATAGTAAGGTCGATAAAATTCGGCTCCGAAAGTTCAAGCCTAAGAGAAGTTCCGCCGAGGGAACTCGGACTAGATTCTTTGTCGAATGTCAACTTTGCGGTTTTAGATTCCGTGTACTTAATACCCACGCTGTCGCATTATTTCAGCATAATGGAATCCGCCGAAAAGATTTTGCGCGACAACGCTTTAGTCTACGCGCTCACCGGCGATACATCAGCTGGTGAATATGCGAAGGAGGCATTAGTTAGGATCGCAAAATGGAAGACCTGGAACCATCCATGGTTTCGGGCTCGTCACAGGGAAACGTATTACCCAATGGGTGAACTCGGCATGCGGGCGGCTTTTTGTTATGATATGGTCTATCCGCTGATGAACCCCAGAGAGAGAGACGAAGTCAGCGAAGGTTTGCTGAAAGATTGCATCATACCTGCCTATGAGGAATATGTATTGCACGATAGGACACCCTCCGCAACGACCAACTGGATAGGAAACACAGTGGGTGGTGCGATCTGTTGCGCGCTCGCCATATATGGGGACGATCCGAAGTTGGGTGATCTTGAGCCGTACCTCTCCGGGTTGTTAAAGAAATTCCAGATGTATCTTGATAATACTTTGGACACCACAGGAGCGTGGGGGGAAGGAATAAGCTACCAGGCTTTCGCATTTGGAAATGATTTACCGACGATCTCGGCCATCCGACATGTACTTGGAATCGATTTAGCGAGTAAAGGACTACTCAATTCCTATAAGTACTTCCTTTACAATTATTCTGATCCACGAATACTGGATAACGGTGACAGTCATCCGGAGTTGAGCACTTTGTCATCGTTTTCATGGCTTTCCACTCACTCAAACGATCCGTCATTCCAATGGTTGTATATGAAGAGTCCCCGCAATAATGTCCTGGATTTTATGTTTGGCAGCGATTCCGGTGTTGAGACTCCCCCGACATCCCTTCCGAAGTCAAAGGAATTCCCTGAGCTGGGCGCCGTTGTATTCAGGTCAGGCTGGTCGCCTGATGACGTAGTGATGAATTTCAGGTGTGGTCCCTGGTACAACCATGAACATTACGATCAGGGAAGCTTTCAATTGAACGCGTTTGGCAGAACGTTAGTGCCTGAAGCTGGCGACGTAAATTATTACGCTGACCCGTGGTACCAAGGGTACTATATCGAGCCGGCTGGACATAATACTGTGCTTGTGGATGAAGACGCTGGATCTCAGGAAAGCGGGGACTATCCACATTTCATAAAATCCGCCAATAGGATGGCGAGAATAACCGACTTCATATCAACGGACGACTATTCGTCTGTTACCGGCGAACTGGCAGACCTGTACTACGGAAAACTGGCGGAGTTCCAGAGAAACATCATCTTCTTGAATAGAAAGTATTTTGTGATCTTTGACAAACTGAAATCCTCCGGAGCGCCTCACCAGTACGATCTGTTGTTTCACTTCAGCAATCGTAAGGAGGTTAGTTTGAAGCAAAGCAACGTGTTTACATTCAAAACTGACAAAGCTTCTCTATTTGCCCGGGTGGTTTATCCGGAAAATCCAAACCTGACAATCTGCGGAGCTCCGACCCGGTTTGGTCCGCCGTTACGCGAGCCCGGGTACGTTCAAGTCAGCAATTCAAAGAAAGGCCGAAAAGAGAATTTCCTTACGGTACTTTATCCGGTGAAGGGTGAGGGTGATGTTAATGTGATGTCCAAGAACATCAAAAAGATAAACGGCAGCGGCTGTGTGGGGGTTAGCGTTAGAATGGATAACGGCGTCGATGCGTTGCTTTTCAAAACCGGTAGCGCGAACATGGCAGCTGAAAAGGTTGTCACTGATGGCAAGATTGCGGAGGTCTCACTGCAAAACCAAAGGCTATCGCATCTTGCCGCTTCCGAGGCCACCTATTTCGGGTATAAGGGCAATGAGCTGATCACAGCTGATGCCCCCGTGACCTTCAACGTGAGGCGTGTCGCAACAAGAGAGAAGTGGACAATTAACAGTAACGTAGAATGCAGAGCATCGATCCTTCTTGAGTCCGAACCGACTTCCATAACACTTAATGGCAGACTGCAACAAGGGGTCAAAGAGGTTGGAAAATCGATTCAAGTTGTTCTTTCCAAGGGATCAAACTCCTTGGAGATACAATTCTGACGTGAGGATGGTCGATCAAGGATTGAGGGCCATCGCAAATAAACGGAGAATAGACTATCTGCAGGATCGAACATAATTCTGTCTGAATAGAGAAGGACCTTCTGATTTTGACCCGTCTCGTAACGCTTTACTGAGACGGGTTTTTTATGTGCGGTCGGCAGGGTCATCTGCTTGGAGATGAACCTGCGAGAGCAATGAAGTCCTTTATACACCCGACAAGGGGCAGTCCTAGCCGGACTGCCAAAATGCTGCGTTAAGCAATTGACTATGGATTTTGCCAACGAATGAGCTTCCAGGGGAGTGACTGTGAACGCTATAACGCTGGGCTACGCAGCGACCGACAACACTGCCGCGCTCAGGGACGACCCGGAACGGAAAAAGGCGATCCAGGACAGAATACCTGCCCGCAGACGGGCTACTCCTGACGACCCCGCCGGCGCGTTCAACACATTCCGGAACATTTATCTTCGTTAGAAAAAGGGAAAAAGAACAGGTTTGAAAAACTCATCGCTGGCGAGGATAGTCGGAATGCACGGCGACAAACCCATGGATCTTCAGTATGTACCGAACGCGTATTTCGGAGGACTAAACGATGGAATCATCGCCGTGCCTTCGTTGTACGAGTAGCAGTTCGACAAATGTCTCGGCTGTTGAAAGGTTCGTGTGTCGCATCGGGATAACCCATGCAGGCAAGTTTGAAACTTTCATCTGTCGCGCTTTCCCGATGACGGGAAGCACGATTTCTCCAAATTATGTGAACATTATTGAACTATTGCCCTCGTTAAAATAAGAATGGAGCAATTTTAAATGTCTTTAAAAATCAAGTCGCAGTTGGAATGTCAATTGGACCTTCTGTCCCTCGGCGAAGCCATGATTCGTCTCAGCCCTGCGGGACACCAAAGGATCGAGCTGGCGCCGTATTTCGAAGCTTACGTCGGGGGCGGCGAGTATAACGTAGCGTACGCGTTATCGAGATACGGATTGAGAACAGGTTGGGTGTCGCGGCTGGTGAATAATCGCCTCGGTGCGCTAATTAAGAATCACGCACGCGCAAGCGGAATGGAGGTGAGCGAGATCTTATGGGTACTGTATGACGGTTCCGGAAGAAACCACCGTATAGGTCTCAACTTCACAGAGGTTGGCATTGGAGTCAGACCTAGCGTTACAACATACCAACGGGGCGACACGGCTATTTCACACATCAAACCGGGCGAGTTCGATTAGCCGCGCATTCTAAACAGGCGGGGCGCGCTGGTTTCGTACCGGCTGGATATTTACAGCACTAACCCCAGCTTGCGCCGAGGTGGCAGTGGAAGCTTTGAAGGCCGCACACGAATCGGGGGCGATCGTAAGTTATGATATCAATTTCAGAAGCAACCTATGGACAAGCGAGCGTGCCGTCGAGGTGACAAAGGCTCTCGTGCTGTATATAGATGTTCGAATCGGCAACGAGGAAATCTTTCAAAAGGTCCTAGGTCTCCGGGTTGAGGGTACCGACGAATAACTCAGGAATCTTCCTGTGGAACGGTACAACAATATGGTCCGAAGTATTGTGGAGAAATTTCCGAACATCAAAATCGCTGGCACGACACTCCGTGAGGTGGTAAGCGGTCTCATAAATAACTGGTCGGCCAGCATGTACCACGACGGTCAGTTTTTCGAGGCGCGCCGGTACGAGAACCTCGAGATCTAAGATCGTGTTGGAGGCGGCGGCGGTTTATGCCGCGGACTCGTATAGGGCTTCCTGAGCGGAATGTCGCCGCTCGAATGCGTGGAGCTGGGAGTTGCGTGCGTAGCATTGTTACAAAGTACACGCGGTGATACAAGCATGGTTACAATGGACGAAGTCACACACGTAATGAAAGGCGGAAGTGCGTGCATCAAGCGGTGAATTGATCGAAGTGTCGGGTTAGGAAGATCTCCAAATTGTGCTCGATTCTTTGCCGGTTTACCTGACACGCATTCCATTTCGGTTCAATAAGTATGTCGTGACGTAAACTCATCCCTTTCGAGAACAAATTCAGTATTCTTTTGTTCCTCCAAACTGGTGACCCGCCTCAGCAGCATTGTGCTGGGGCGGGTTTTTTGTGAATGAAGAGAGAAGATTCCGTAGGGTTTGTACGGTTGTAGTGCTGTTATGATATCGGGGATGGGGGCCTGTCATGGGAAACCTGTCACTTCAGGCTCAGAGGGGAATTACGACAACGTGGCCCCCTAATTCAGCCTATCGTGGAGAATTGTCGTGGCCCTCGACATTTGCTCCACCGACACAAGAAAATTGTCTATTCGGGCTATTTTTAGGCATTTCTCGGCTTGCTAGCGTGAAAGATTCATCTAGAGTTCTATCCTAAATCAGTGGCAAGAGTGGTCGCAAAGCCAATAAGGCGAGGACTCCACATAAGAACCCATCCAACCTTTATGAACCGCTTTTCGACTCTAGTCACAAAAAGCAAGGCCGACGCCTTTCATGCATTGTTGCGAAATCTATCAGGTCGGGAGCAAGCGCTGGAATATTGCCACAGGCGGCAATTCCATGGCAGACATCATGCCCGCGGGAACTTGACTATGCAGTGTGCGTGTTATATATTTCGACGCAATTACTGAAACAGTCGAATGGTTATGAGGTCGAAAATATGACAGCACGAAACAAATGTACATGGCCTGCCGCCAGGCTATTGGAAAGGATCGAAAACTGATGACAGAGCAATTGTCTGGCGAGAAGCAAACAGTCATCCTTGAGGCGGCCCGAAAGCGGTTCGCCTATTACGGTTTTTCGAAGGTGACGATGGATGAAATCGCCGCCGACATCGGGATGGGAAAGGCGTCTCTCTACTACTATTTTCCGACAAAGGAAAGCCTTTTCCACGAAGTGGTTAAACAGGAATCGGACCAGTTCCTGAGGGATATACAATCCATGCTGGGCGAGAAAATCCCTGCCTGTGACATGCTGCGAAAGTATGCGAGCAAACGCAGCCAGTACTTCAAGAATCTTGCCAACTTGAGAGCCCTCCAGTTTCAGCAGCCGGCGGAAACCAGGCTTACGTTTGTCGAACTCTACAACGACTTCAAACAGCAGGAGGTTAACCTGCTTCAGCAGATTCTCGTGATCGGGCAGAAGGCCGGCGAGTTTTCGATTCCAGACACGCAGCACTCGGCTGAAATCGTCATTCAGATGCTCTATGGACCGCGGGCCTGGCTCCTCCACAAACGTGAAAACACTCTGGACGAGGAAACCTACCAGGCTCTCGAGCAATCGGCAAAGGAGATCGTGGAAATAATTTTAAACGGAATCAGAAAAAGAAAATAAAGAGGAAGAACATCAATGGAGACCAAAGACACAACCAATAAAGAGCTGGACCAGGCAGCCCTGAAGACTCTTAAGTCCGCAGAGAACGGGGAAGCCGACGAGGACATAGAGGATGTCCCGCTGTTCCGCAAGAAGCGGGTCATCATACCGATACTTGTGGTTCTGACGGCGATCGCAATCGGCGGCTATTACTGGTACATGAACATGCAGGACTTCGTTTCGACGGACGATGCCTACGTCGATGCGAACAACGTCGCGATCAGCACGAAGATGCTTGGAAGAATAGTCTATCTGGGCACCGACGAGGGAGACACCGTGCAGGCGGGACAAGTCCTTGTCAGGCTTGACGATCGTGATCTCCGCGCGGAGGAAGCATCCGCCCGGGCGGGGCTTGAACTCGCGCAGCAAAGTGTCCCGCTCGCGCAGGTCGGCGTAAACCGTGCGCAGGATGATTTTAATCGCGCCGAGGTGCAGTACAAGGGCGGAATCATAACGAAGGAGCAGTACACTCACGCGCAACAGGCTCTCGACGCCGCGCGTGCCGAAGCGGCGATAGCCGTTTCAAAGATTGCCGCCGCGCGCGCGCAGCTCGGCGTTATTGAATCTCAATTGCTTAACACCGTAGTGAATTCCCCCATCGAGGGCGTTGTCGCGAAGAGATGGGTGCTTGCAGGCGATGTAGTTCAGCCCGGTCAGCCTATCTTCACCATCTACGACCTGAAGAACGTCTGGGTCACGGCGAACCTTGAAGAGACGAAGCTCGGCCATATTCATCTTGGTGACCCCGTGCAGATAAACGTCGATACATATCCGGGCGTGAATTTCACCGGCAGAGTATTTGAGATCGGAAGTTACACCGCATCCGAGTTTTCGCTCATTCCGCCCGACAACGCCTCTGGCAACTTTACCAAAGTCACTCAACGCGTACCGATAAAGATTTCGATAGACGATCCGAGCACGCCGGGTGGACAGATGCCGTTTTTGCGGCCCGGGATGTCGGTCGAAGTGGCAGTGAGAATAAAGTAGGAACGGGAAAATGTCGCTCGCGCTGAACGCCGGATCGGTCCGCGGTCAAATATCTGTGCTTCACCAGAGTCACAGGATGTACAAATGGCTGGTTCTGGCGAACGTCATGATCGGAACATTCATGGCGGTCCTCGACTCCACCATTGTCAATGTCGGGCTACCGAAGATCATGGCGACATTCGGCGTGACCATCGATAAAATAGAGTGGGTAATGACCGCGTACCTCCTTGTGCTTGCGGTTATGCTCCCTACCTCGGGCTGGGTGGCGGATCACTTCGGCTACAAGCGGACTTACGCGCTGGCACTGGCTCTCTTCACGATCGGATCATTCCTCTGCGGGATGGCCTGGGATGAGAACATATTGGTCATTTTTCGAATTATTCAAGGTGCGGGTGCAGGTTTCCTGATGCCGGTCGGCATGGCGATTGTCACACGTGAATTCCCTCCCGAAAGACGCGGCATCGCGCTGGGGTTCTGGTCTATCGCGGCTGCGGCGTCCGTCTCTTTCGGACCCCTCATCGGCGGCTACCTGATAGACAATTTCTCGTGGCACACCATCTTTTATGTGAACGTCCCTGTCGGGATACTCGGTGTCTTCGCGACAATCGTCATTCAGCGTGAGTACAAGACCGAGCATACGCGCAGCTTCGATTTACTCGGATTCGCCTCCGTAGCTGTATTCCTGACTTTCCTTCTCCTGGCGCTGACGGACGGCAATGCGTCGTGGAACACCGGTGGATGGACTTCCACTTTCATCCTGACTTGCCTTGCACTGTCTTTGGTCGGCCTGATTGTTTTTCTGGTAACCGAATTCAAAGTCAGACATCCGCTGATAGAGCTGAGACTGCTGAAAGATTTCAACTTCGGGATTACAAACATCATCCTCTTTATCTTCGGGCTAGGGATGTTCGGAAGCACGTTCTTAATGCCCTTATACCTGCAGAATTCATTGAATTACACTCCGTTCCAGGCGGGTCTCGTGTTCCTCCCGGTCGGGATATTGCAGGGGATCATGGCGCCTGTTGCCGGTTTTCTGTCCGACAGGGTCGATGCTAGAATTCCTGCCGCGATCGGCATAATTCTCCTCGGAATAAGCATGTACCTGAATTATTTCCTTTCGCTCTTCTCGATGCACTCTCAAATAATGCTTCCCCTGTACCTGAGAGGTTTTGCAATGGGCCTGATGTTTACCCCGCTGAGTACGCTGGCACTCACGAATGTTCAAAAAAACAAAATGGCGCAGGCATCGGGTTTGTTCAACGTGATCCGCCAGGTTGGAGGGAGCTTCGGTGTGGCAATGTTTGGAACACTGCTGACACGCAGGCTCATCTTCCACACAGCGTCTTATGGCATGGCCGTCAACGATCATTCCGCCTCTTTTCAGAAAGTGATCCGCGGGTTGGAACTGTTTTCCCAGCATGCGATTGGCGGTTCGATACCGCAATCCATACTTCGGGGGAGAGCGCTGATTATCGGCCACCTGATGAAGCAGGCTTTTGTTTCCGCAGTTAACGATGCCTTCCTCGTCGCCGGCGTGATAACGATAGTGTGTCTTGTGCCGATCTTCTTCCTGCGTCGGAAAAGATCCGGCGTCGGAGTGAGAGCCCCGGCGATGGAGTGAGACGTTTCCGGTGGAATAGGAACGAACGAAAACATTCTTATCAACCCAATTTTATATAGAGAGAAACTTGATGAAAACAAATGGAAATTTCCCAAATAGATCGAACGGTTCCGGGCTCTCCGGCAGCATCGGAGTCCCGCATCATGAACATCCTTCGTACAAGTGGTGGGTTCTTGCGAATGTGATGATGGGAACCTTCATGGTGGTTCTCGATTCGACGATCGTTGATGTGTCGCTTGCGAAGGTCATGGCGACGTTCGGCGTCGGGATCGATACGGTAAAATGGATTGCTACGGCCTACCTCCTGGCTTTTGCCATTCTTCTTCCGACATCCGGCTGGATTGCCGATCATTTCGGTTTCAGGAAGACTTACAGCCTCGGGCTGGCACTGTTCACGGCGGGATCGTTGCTCTGTTCGATTTCATGGAACATGACCGCGTTAATCATGTTCCGGGCGATCCAGGGCGCGGGCGGTGGCCTGTTAATGCCCGTCGGTATGGCTA
The DNA here is from genome assembly GCA_021789755.1 of Bacteroidota bacterium. Lineage (GTDB taxonomy): Bacteria > Bacteroidota > Ignavibacteria > Kryptoniales > JAKASW01 > JAKASW01. The sequence continues at coordinate 7,511 of JAJYJD010000003.1, read as the reverse complement.
TAGTCGTGCGTGAGTTCCCTCCCGAGAAACGAGGCACCGCTCTCGGCTTCTGGGCGATCGCCGCCGCCGCGTCGGTTTCTCTCGGCCCCACTCTGGGCGGATATCTCATCGACAACTTCGCATGGCATTCGATATTTGACATTAATGTACCGGTCGGGATCGTGGGCGTTTTCGCGACCCTCGTGATACAGCGTGAATACAAGATTCAAAGCGGCCGCTCTTTCGATATCATAGGGTTCCTTTCCATTGTGACTTTTCTCGCGCCTCTGCTTATTGCTCTCTCCGACGGCAATGCGTCGTGGAACACCGGAGGCTGGACATCGCCGTTCATATTAGGGTGCTTCGCCCTGTCGCTGATCGGGCTCGTCGTCTTTCTTTCCGTCGAGTTTAACATTAAACATCCTCTGATCGAACTCAGGCTGCTGAAGAATTTCAACTTCGGCATGTCAAATCTTGTTCTGTTCATTTTCGGTATGGGAATGTTCGGAAGTACTTTCCTCCTTCCGCTTTACCTGCAGAACGGACTCGGATACACCGCGTTTCAGGCGGGCTCGCTCTTCCTGCCTCTCGGATTGATAATGGCTGTGATGGGTCCGATATCCGGCGCGCTTTCGGATAAGCTGAATCCCAAAATCATTGCCGGGGTTGGAATCATTCTTCTGGCGATGAGCCTCTTTGTTAATCATTTTCTTTCTCTCTTCTCGATGACGTCGGACATTATGGTTTCACTTTACCTGCGCGGCTTCGGGATGGCACTCATATTTACGCCGCTGAACACACTTTCGCTTTCAGATATTCCCCGGGAGCGTATGGCCCAGGCGTCGGGGCTCTTCAATGTCATCAGACAGGTCGGCGGCAGCTTCGGCGTGGCAATAATGGGAACGCTTCTGACTGACCGGACAATTTTCCATGACACGATGTATGGGCAATCCGTCAGCCCGGCTTCTCCCGTGGTGCAGAACGTCCTGCTCGGGCTTAAGAATTTTTCTCAGCACGCGGTGGGCGGAACCTTGTCGATGTCCGCTATGAGAGCGGAGGCGCTTCTGGGATACCAGATCAGCCAGCAGGCCTTCGTATCCGCGGTCGACGACGACTTCCTGGTAGCGGCCGCAATAACTGTTCTTTGCCTTGTCCCGATATTATTCCTGCGGTACAAGAAACGGAAAGGCGAGAAGGTGAAAGTCGTTGCGATGGAATAGCGGGAGGGAGAGGGAGTTTTGGAATGTCGGAAGATTACGATAGCCGGTCAATGGAACGATGGAACTTCGATTACTGCCCGGTTCTTCTTCCAGGATCTCAGCATGTTGAAATATTTCTTTGATACACTTGGAAATGAATAACAATAATCACGATTCACATCTTAATACAAACGGGAGCGAAAAGTCCCTTTCTGATACAATAGGAATTCCCAATCATCAGCACCCGTCGTATAAATGGTGGGTGCTGGTTAATGTCATGTTCGGGACATTCATGGTCGTCCTCGATTCGAGCATCGTGGATGTCTCGATGCCGACCATAATGGCAACTTTCGGAGTCGGTGTGGATACCGCTAAATGGGTAGCGACAGGATACCTGCTGGCTCTGGCGACAATGTTGCCGACCTCAGGATGGATCGCCGACAGGTTCGGCTACAAAAAAACTTACGCTACGGCACTCACTCTATTTACCGCCGGATCACTGTTATGTTCATTATCATGGAGCATTACGGCACTTATCGCGTTTCGTGTGATCCAGGGCATCGGTGGAGGACTCCTGATGCCGGTCGGCATGGCCATTGTCATGAGAGAGTTTCCTCCCGAAAAGCGCGGGACGGCCATCGGGTTCTGGTCGGTCGCTTCCGCCGCATCGGTCTCTCTCGGTCCCACGCTCGGCGGCTATCTTATCGATAATTTTGCCTGGCATTCGATATATGACATAAACGTACCCATCGGAATCGTAGCCATCTTCGCCACGCTGGTTATACAACGCGAATACCAGTCGCAGAAATCCCGCTCGTTCGACGCAGCCGGCTTCATCTCGATGGCGCTGTTTCTCACGAGTCTGCTCCTCGCGCTGTCGGATGGGGATGCGGATTGGAACACCGGCGGGTGGACATCGCCGTTCATTCTATCCTGCTTCGCGTTATCGCTTATAGGACTGGTGGCTTTCATCGCTGTGGAATTGAACACGCGTGAACCGCTCGTCGATCTGAGCCTGATGAAGAACTTCAACTTTGCCATGGCTAACCTCGTCCTTTTCATTTTCGGAATGGGAATGTTCGGCAGCACTTTCCTTCTGCCGTTGTATCTGCAGAACGGATTGGGATATACCGCGTTCCAGGCGGGGTCGCTTTTCCTGCCGCTGGGTTTCCTCCAGGGAACGATGGGTCCGCTCGCGGGATACTTGTCCGACAGACTTAATCCGAAGTATTTGGCCCTTTATGGTGTTATTGTTTTGGCTTTGAGCCTCTTCAGCAACCATTTCCTGTCGCTGTTTTCCGAAACCCACTCGGTTATGATATCGATTTACCTGCGCGGACTTGGGATGGGTTTCATATTCACTCCGTTGAGCTCGCTATCGCTTTCCGATGTACCGAAAGAGAAGATGGCAAGAGCGTCAGGTCTCTACAACGTGCTGAGGCAGGTAGGCGGCAGTTTCGGAGTCGCGATAATGGGGACTTTGCTGACCGACCGCACAGCTTTTCACGAAACCATTTACGGACAGGCGGTGAACAAATATTCACCGGCGGTGAGGAATGCTCTGACAATGCTCAAGTCATTTGCCCAGCAGGCGGTCGGAGGTAACGCCGCCATCTCGTCGGCGCGGGCACAGGCCCTTCTTGTTTACAACGTCAGTCAGCAGGCATTCGTATCGGCAGTGGATGACGATTTCTTCATTGCTGCCGCGATAACCTTCCTCTGCGTTGTTCCCGTACTCTTCCTGAGAAGCAGGAAGAAGAAAGAGCACGGCGAGAAAATTGTCGCGATGGAATAGACAATAGACTGGAGTTTTTAAAAGTGATTTTTAAACACGTATCTCAAACAATGGTGGAAATAATGAAATCTCGTATTATACTATTGCTGACGGTGATCTTCCTTTCGCTGTCGGCGCAGGCTTTCTCTCAAACAGGTCCCGCGGACTCTCTGACGGTGAACCAAGCCGTTCGGATGGTCCTTGCGACCAATCCCACGATTCAACAGGCGGCGGAAGAGGTCAATGATTCGCAGGCTGGCGTCAAGGTAAGCAAGAGTCCTCTCTATCCGGAAGGAGGCGTCTCTCTCAACTACACCCGCATAGGTCCCATCCCGGCTTTTAGTTTTCCCGGGTTCGGAAACATTGTCCTGGCTCCGGCAAACAACTACGACGAACACGTCGGCTTCAGCGGGACGGTTTACGACTTTAACAGGCGACAGAAAAACATCGATCTCGCCAAGACGCAGGTGAAGAGTGCAAAGGACAGGTACGAGCTGGTCCGCCAGGATCTGGCGTACAGGACCATACAGACTTTTTATGCCGTACTGTTTCTTCAGAGAAGTATCCGCGTTCAAGACGACGCAATAAACACGCTGAATGAACATATTTTGATGACGAAGAGGAAAGTTGAGGCAGGAACGGCGACGGACTTCGACGTTCTGACGACGCAGGTTCGCGTCGCAGCGGCCCAGGACGAGATGATCAACCTTGAAAATTCGTTGTCGAATACCGAAATAGTTCTCAGGCGGTTGCTCGGTATTTCCCAGGATTCACCGCTCAGGCTCGCAGGCGAATTCAATGAGATGCCGCTGTCGCTTAATCCGGACTCCCTGACCGGAATTGCTATGGAGAATCGAGTGGAGTTGAAATCGGCAAACGACGAGATTGCGACGGCGCAGGCTCGTTACAACGTTGCATCTGCCGTAGACAACCCTTCGCTCAATGTGGCCTTTGCCTGGGGTTTCAAGAACGGTTACGAGCCGAACCTTGACGCGTGGAGAGGAAACTTTGCCGCGGCGGCTCAGCTTCAGATACCGATTTCTGGATTCGTTCCGTTCTTCGGCGGTTACCGCAGACAGAGCATGGAGGAGGAGGCCAGCGCGGGTGTGAAAGCGGCCGAATCGTACAAGTCTAACGTCGTTCAGGAAGTGAAGGCCGACGTGCAGAGAGGAATTGTCGACCTTCGTTCCAGCCTGGACAAGCTGCAGACGAGCGACATAACGGTACAGCAGGCGGAGAGTGCGCTGAGCCTCGCCAGGATTCGCTACGAGGCGGGGACGGTGACGAACCTCGATCTCCTCGACGCGGAGACAGCCCTCTCCCAGGCAAGGCTGATGCGCTTGCAGGCACTGTACAAATACGTGATCGGGAGGTACGAACTCCAGCAGGCAATCGGAGAAAAAGCATGGTAACCTTCCGAAGGTTACAGACCTTGACGGGGTTCGATGAAGTCTTCCGGTTTCAAACCTTCGCAAGGTTTATAGCTTGAAGATTCTCCAGTCATGCGGCTCACGTTCATGGGGCGGACTCGAGATGCAGGCAGTCCTGATATCCCGCGAATTGCGGAGACGAGGCCATGACGTCAGCCTCCTCTGCACGCCAAGGTCGACGATTCTCAAGGAGGCTTACGCCGCCGGCATACCGGCTGTGGGCCTACTGGGTGACGATAAACAGGCGTTCCGTACCATCAGAGAATTGAGCAGATTGCTGAGGGACTACGACTTCGATGTAGTGCATACTCACCTTTCTCACGATCTATGGTGGCTGGTTCCTGCTCTTAAGCTTGCGTCTTCAGACGCAAAATTTTTTCTGACGAAACATATGGCAAGCGGCGTGAAGAAAACCGACCCGCTTCACCGGTTTCTGTACGGAAGGCTTCAGGGAACATTTGCGATCTCCAATTACATAAAGGGGAGCGTTCTGAATACCTGTCCGGTGCCCGAATCGAAAGTCCATGTCCTTCCCCCGGGGATACCGCTCGAGACGTTCGATCCTTCGCTTTACAGAAAGTCCGAGGTGCGGGCCGAGCTTGGCATTCCTGAAAACACGCTTCTTATCGGTATGGTCGGCAGAATGTCGCCTGGAAAAGGGCATGAAGAATTCCTGATGGCCGCAAAGAGTTTGACGGATTCGTCGGGTATGAACCTGCAATTCCTCGTTGTCGGCGGTGCGAGTTTTGGTGAAGGGCCTTATGAGTCGAAAATAAGAAATCTCGCCGGAGACCTCGGTTTGAAAGACGTCGTCACCTTCACCGGATTCAGAAAGGATGTGCCCCGTCTATTGACGGCGTTTGACATCCTGGCATTTCCGTCGCACGAGGAATCCTTCGGGCTGGGACTCGCCGAGGCGATGGCGATGAAGCTTCCTGTTGTCGCGAGTAAAAGCGCCGGTGTGCTCGACATCGTTGTCGATAACGAAACAGGTCTCCTTGTTCCGCCAAAGGATTACAAATCGCTTGCGGACGGCATTCTGAGACTCGTCCGTGATCCGAACGTTCGACGGTCGCATGGCGAAGCCGGGAGAAAAAGGGTCGAACAGCTTTTCAGTTTGAGTTCGGGCGTCGACAGCCTTGAACGATACTACACGGGAAAAGAGGTAGAGGACTGAGTTTCTATTTTATGGCCGTTGAGATATTCTTATCTGAGATCAATTGTCAGACACATCCGGACTTGCAACAGGAGTCATCATGAAAGAGTGTCCGATCTGCGGCAATGCCCAAGATAAACGTTTCCTCAGCAGGGTCAACCTCGTCTATCAAACCGACTTCGATCTCGTTGAATGCGCGCAGTGCGGTGTGATTTTTTTCGACCCTCTGCCTACCCCCGCGCAGCTGGACATCTTCTACTCGGCATCGTATTACGACTTCGACCGGGAAAGAGAGGAAGGGAAAGGCATGGCGTACGCAAAGCGCCTGCACCGTCTGAAGCAAACCGGAAGATTCCTTGACGTCGGCTGCGCAACAGGTTTTTTCATAAACGGTATAAAGAAACATTCCAATTGGGACGTCTACGGGACTGACTTCGGTGAGAGCGCTGTCCGATTCGCCCGCGAAAAGCTCAGTCTGGATGTGAGGCACGGAGATCTTTCAGAGGCCGGATTTCCCCAAAGCTTTTTCGATTATGTTCATGTGAACAATGTTCTTGAGCATGTTCTGGATCCGATTTCTTTGCTGAAGGAGTGCAGGCGTGTAATCAAACCCGACGGTATCTTCTTTCTTTCGGTCCCAAACGGTTTTAACGACTCGCTGGACCTGATCGATTTCTACAAGATCGAGGGCAAACCCGCCCGCAGTAAGAACGGACATATTTTCTTCTTCCCTGCCCGAACGCTCTTGACGATTCTGGACCAGGCGGGATTCGTCATCGATAAAATGAAGACTTACAGCGTAAAACGCGGATTCAGGAGTATGGGCTACCTGCCCCGGAAGAAAGACTGGAAGAAGGATTACTTCCCAAGAGAGTCGCCCGAGAAGCCGACAGGTTCGGAAGTGGAAATTCGCGACAAGCCCAGGCGTCACTCGGACTTCTATCAAAGATACCGATATGTGCAAGGAAATTTTCAGATGATTCCCGGCCTGCATAAGTTCGGGCTGGATTTTCTGTTTATGATGAGGGCGAAATCCTGAGATGAAAAACTTCCCGGATCGCGCATGATTTTCATTATTTGCAGGAAGTCGTCTGCAAGGGAACCGTGAAAGACAAGGGGATCATTCTCAATGAGTAAGACTATTCTCGAAGTGAAAAACCTGACAAAGAGGTTCGGCGCATTTACGGCGGTGGATTCAATTTCTTTCTCCGTGGAATCCGGCGAAGTCTTTGGAGTCGTCGGACCAAACGGCGCCGGAAAGACGACGACCATAAAAATGTTGACGACTCTTCTTCCACCGACGTCGGGTGTCGCTACAGTTGCGGGCTTCGATGTCGTTCATCAGGCACCGCGGGTGCGGCGTGCGATAGGGTATGTTCCTCAACTGCTTTCAGCCGACGGAAGCCTGAGCGGATACGAGAACCTCCTGATATTTGCCAAGCTTTATGACATACCGGCGAAGGAGAGGGGGAAAATGATAGACAACTCTCTGCACTTCATGGGTTTGTCGGAATCGGCCGACAAGCTGGTGAGAAGTTATTCGGGAGGGATGATCAGGCGGCTCGAGATTGCCCAGGCGGTCCTTCACAGACCCCGCATCCTGTATCTCGACGAGCCGACAGTCGGGCTCGATCCTGTCGCGAGGGAAACGGTATGGAAATATGTCGGCGCGCTGGCGAAGGACGGAACCACCATTATTATGACGACGCATTACATGGAAGAGGCCGATGAGATGTGCGACAGAGTTGCAATCATGAACAAAGGGAAAGTTGCGGCAATCGGTTCGCCCGCCGAACTCAAGGCATCCATTCCCCGGAACGGCGGTGTTGCGAGCCTCAACGAAGTGTTCGAGTTCTATGTCGGGAAGACACTGGAAACAGAAGAAACAGGAGAGAGATTTAAAGATGTCTCAAGAACAAGGCGTACTGCCCGTCGGCTTGGATGAGGCCGCCGCGAAATATGATGCAAATCTG
>JAJYJD010000181.1 GCA_021789755.1 Bacteroidota bacterium | reverse complement strand
CTCCAGTCGGGAATTGAAAATTGCTCGGGAACAATCCCGTATTCGGGTTCCAGCCGGGAATATTGGCTGTGTCAGGCGGATCCTTTAAAGTACCGTTCAGCCATTCCTGTCCGATCTGCTGTCCAAGCTTAAATCCGATGCCCGCATAGCCGCTTGCGTAAACAATGTGAAGCTTCTGCCCGGGATAGAAGGTATACGGTCCGAAGCTGCAGGTTCTATACGAAATCCCATGTACTTGTCCGCCTATGAAACTAGAATAATTATTGCTTCCGGATTCATCACTATTCACACCATGATGCGTTCCTGCAATTTCGCCTGGCATCGCATTCGCATCGGAGAAAGCTCCTCTGATAGCATAGAAACTTTTGCTTCCGTAGGGATCGCCCGTATTGCTGAACGGTATCGCCGTCGCGACGCCGCAATATGTTACTTTCGGCTGAAGGGGATCGTCAACATCCTGCGTCGAGTTCGTGTATGGAGCTGCGGATGCGTGCAGGATGGTGTAAAACAACATGTTCGGATTGATTAACCGGCCGCCCTGAGAAATCTGAGGCGCTCCCATATCATCGCCAGGCTGCTGTGGGTTGTCTGCGCTGTATTCATAGAACACTCTCAGACTGTCTCCCGGTCTCCCGCCATAGTAATGCTGCCAGGACATAGTCTCATCGAAGGTTCCTGCCGGGTTGCTTCCATTCGAGTAGAAGAAATTCGCCCCCGTTTCCTGCATGTTGACATACATGCTGTCGAGAGTATCTTTACCGACATTTGTGAAAAGGAGATCGGTGATGACATAGTTATCGTTGTAATTCTGCGACCAGGTGTAGACTGTTCTCTCTACTTCCACGCCAAAGATCGTCGAGTCAACAACGTCTGCCGCTTCATCATACGTATGATTTTGAAAACCGGAATACGACGGGTTGTAGGTTCCGAAGAGCTGGGGGACGATCGTCGATCCACCGACATTCATCTGAGGATATTCATATCTCAGGTAGTTGGTGATCGGCACTGTAACTCTGCCGACAGGCATGGAGTCGGAGACGAACGCATACACGGCGGCCGATTCCATCGAGTCGGTAAAAGGATTGAACCAGTGCGTGGCCGTCAGTTGAATTCCGGCGCCGGTAAATGCCTGCGCATACTGCGACCTGTCCGCCGCGATGCCGTAATCATTCGGGAAGAACCCGCCGGTCGGATCAAAGTTCATGATACCGCCGTTCGCCGACATTCCCAGCCACAGATGACCCATTCTAAGGGTTGTCGTCTGCTGTTCCGGCCCTTGACTCTGTGCGATCGCCCTGCTCGTCAGGACAATCGACAACGAAACGCACAGAGACATTATTCCGACAATTTCCAGAATTCTTTTTCTCTCGAAGAATCGCATGAGAATCTCCATTGATTAAACTATTAGAAGTCTACCTTGACACCGAACCAAATGTCTCTCGGCTGGCCGTAAAGGAACACACCGGCGTACGACGGGTCCTGTATGTACGGTTTGCTGCCTGATCTGAGATCGCCGACCTTGTCGTTGCCTGCTACGTAGAGCCCGGGATTCTGGGCCCGAAGATTATCATATGCAGGCGAACTGTACATCGAAAGGTGAAGCGATGCAAGATAAAGCGCCTCATCGGAGTTGTTGGGATACCACCCTGCCTGATCTGACGCAGCCGGCCCCTGCAAAACACTTGAAAATTCATACATACTGCCCCAGTCGGCGATCTTCAAATTGAGGATATTGGTAACGTTCAAATACGCAGCTATGCTGATTCCTCCGATTTGAAATGTCCTGGTCAGTTTCATGTCAAGGTTATAGAAATCCGGCCATTGCATGTTGTCCTGCACATGCAGCTGCGCAAGAGGATTCCAGCTGAAATATTCACCTGCCTGCCATTCGCCGAAAAACGTCAGGCTCCAATCGCCGAGGATATCCAGTCCCGCCGGTTGCGGCCCCCAATTCCTGGGAGACTTGAAAGTGAGGTCAGCGTTCAGATGAGGCCGGGGCAAAGTCGGAGATTCGTTGTTGTACAAAAACTGCGTCGGGTCGGGCGGAGTATAATCCTGAATTGTCTCGAAGCCGGTGTTTCCGGTTTTGCTCAACATGTAGTTGAAGTTTATCCATCCATTGATCCATGAATTGTCGTTCTTGGAAATATTGACTTCTACCCCCTGAATGCTTTCATATTCATTATTCAAGTATCCATTATAGTTGTATGAAAAGGAGGACAGTGCGGATTGATACGTGACGCTCCCCTGCTGCCCCGATATATCTTTGTAATAACCTGAGACCCTCATCATAATCCCCTGGAATACATTATACTCGACACCGAGCTCGTACGAGACAGTCAGCGGGGGTTCCATGTTCGGATTCGACATTTGATACAAACCATTCTTGGTATACCGGTATGTGTACTCATACATGGAATAGTAAGGAGGATCGGAGCGGAACTGACCGTAGTTGAAATAGAATTTCGAACGGTCAGTGATCGGGAAGGAGAGACCGATACGCGGGCTGACGGTAAAGAAATTATCTATCTTTCTAAGGAAACCCGGATGCGTCTGGTTGTATATCTCCCATTGGTTCCAGATAAATGACTGTCCGGATTTCAAAATATCAAAAAGGGTATCGCCTACCGAAATCGGCTGGAACGCGGACGAAAAAAGGAATGCCGAGTCGGAAGACGGCCAGAGGCCCCCGCCTCCGAAATAGTAATCGAACCTCACCCCGAGGTTGGCGACTATGTCTCCGTAATTTATCTGGTCCTGCAGATAGTAGGCGGACTGACTTGGGGTCCGATAGTAGTTGAACTCATAAGTATTGTACGCGTTGTTGTTCCACTGTTCCCAGAAATTATGATCCAGGATGAAATCGTTGAACTCAAAACCGGTCTTAACGAAGTTGTGGTCGCCGATCTGAGAAGAGAAGTCGACTTTTGCCTGATACTGATATGTCTTCGAACGATCAAAGAGGTTGCCTTCCTTTCCCCTGAATCTGAAACCGGACATTCCCGGAGGCGCATCATAACTGGGAAAAATGAAACCGTTCACGTGGTGCGAGGTCGCAAACTGAAGTTTGTTGTAAGGGGACTGGTCCAGCATGAACGGCCCTATCTGAGTTATCATCGTGGTGTCTCTGTTGTCCCCGGTGGGCGAATTATCTGTTATCGCCAGACGGTTCAGCGTGATCTGATAATAAGTCTTCGAACTCAGCATGTGATTGAAAGTCAGACCGGTCATTAACGTGGTTTGGTCAAGTACGGGGAAGTAAGCCTGATCATACAGGTAATCTATTTTGTCTCCCGATAGCCCTGCGTTGTCAAAAATGTAGTTGAGGTTGTTTTGTTGCATGAACCCACCCCTGTCCCCGACATTCGGCTCGTCTCCCGAAGCAGGCCTGATCGGGCTGATGCCGATCTCCCTCTTCCACAAACCGTTAAGTGTCAGAGAGATATTGCTGGAAGGAGTTGATTTCACCGTAAGCAATGAGGTCGACTTGAAATCGTTGTTGAGCGTAACCGGCTCGATATAGTTCGTGCTTTTGGTGTTGTTGGACAGATAGAATGTGGCATCGCCCAATACCTTTCCGACAATCGGCACCGGCCCGCCGAATCCTCCGTCAAAGTTGTAGTCACTTCCCGTCTCGTGGTTCGCATGACTGGCGAACGCGCCTTTCGTCGCGTTCATCATCGAGTCGGCCTGTGCCGCGGTCATGCCTCCAAGTATTGTCGGATTCGCCGCGATCTGCTTCTGAAGAGCACTGTAATCAGGCACGGTCATGGTCATCCAGGAAGTCAACAGGTACAATTCCAGCGGGCTCGCCTGCTGTGAAATCGCTTTGCCGGTATTGTATTGGCTCGCATAATAGTTCCACCCCTGGAATTGAGCGTGGTGTGTCTGCTGGTATTGATCCCAGGCCCCGCTATTGGTTCCGCCGAATGCTACATCGGGCTCCAGGTACGGTGCCAGGAATGCATTAGTCGGATCATATAATGACTGCCCGAATCGGCGCATGTGAGATAAGTCCGTGGAAACGTCAATTGTTGCATGGTAAGCGTTTTCAGTGCCCGTTTTCGTGGTAATGTTTATGAGTCCTGAACGGAAATTCCCGTACTCCGCGTTATACCCTCCGGATAACACCGAGACCTGTTCGATCGCGCTCAGAGGAACACTTGTCTCCGAATTGCCCACAGCCGCGTTGTCGTATGCAAGACCATTGATGAGAGTTCCGACCTGGTCCGCCGTGCCGCCTCTGATTTCCAGGAAGCCGTTCTGGTCCGTCGATACGCCCGGCAGCTTCGAGAGGAATGAGTTGATTTCCCTTATTCCCGCGACGCTCGTTATTTCATTTCCCGTGGAAACCATTTGAGTGCCCGAAACCTCCTGGTGGAGCTGGTTCCTCTGGGCTACAACCACCACCTCGTTTGTCTGTATCTCGGAGGATTGAAGTGAAAAGTCCACCGTGGCCACACGGTCGAGGGAGACCAGCACGTCCTTCACGAGCACCGGGCTGTACCCGACCATCGATGCCCTTAGGTCATACGTTCCGACCGGGACGTTCACGATGAAATACCTGCCGTCGAGATCGGTCACCGCCCCCATTGTCGTGCCGACAACCAGCACGTTCACGCCCGGCAAAGGCTCTCCGGTCTTGGCGTCTTTGACGGTGCCCTGGATCCGGCTGCGCGTCTGAGCGTGCACAAACCCCTCGCTCATCGCCAGCATCACCAAAACAGTGAGAAGCAGTTTGATCGTTCTGGTAAATGGGAGTCTTGTCATTTCTTTCTCCTACAACTGCTGAATTGTTGTATCAAATGTAATTTCATGAGGATATTTCTATCGGGTTGTCAAGTTCCGCGACCGCCTTTTCAAGGTATTCCCTGAATTCTTTCTCGTTCTTGATGCCTCCCGGCTCCGCCTGCCACGCCGCTCCGAAGTAGTACGTCAGCCTTCCGTCTCCAGGGCGCAGGACCACGATATGGCTGAGAGAATCTTCGGTGACTTTCACCTCGTCCTTCACGCGATAAAAAACCGCTATTCCCAGATCGTCGCCGGATAAACTTTGTTTTCCGTAAAGGGCCGTGTAAGCCCACCCCCCGGGCGACGCCGGACCGGAGCGGATGAAATCACAATCCTCGTGCTTCGCCAATCCCGTACACAAATCGATCGGTCTGCCTTTCAAATCCAGATCGACTTTCGTCAGTCTGCTCCCCGCAGAGATCGTAAGGTGAGAACGAAGATCGTATGTTTCGTTTCCAACTTTCCATCCACGGTAATCGGTATATATCCCTGAAAGTACCGGACCGTTCTCCGACACATAACAACTTACCTTGCTCACGTCGCTGACGGTCACAGCTTCTGAGTCATGCCACATCGCAATTGAACCGATGCCGAGTGACTCCCCGACCTTGAATATGTCCATCCCCCAATCCAGCATCTTCGTATACGACTCCATGCTGTTGGACACCAGGTCGTTGACGCCGAGCTTTTGCAGAACGAGTGCGTCAACTTTCTTTCCGAATATGTCGTTCCGGTTTCTCGAGTCGAGATAGAACCGGTACACTATTTTGTCCGACTCCCATCCCGGGCCTTCTATCCTGTAGAGTGCATCGTGCGCGAAATGGTCGGATGGTACCGTCGTCGAATCGACGTCGACGAACCTGCCGCCGGTGTAGCAGCCGTTCACTTTGTCGTAGCCGACCTTCATCCCGAGAACCGCCTGCGTCATCTTCCGGTAATGACGTACTATCACAGTGTCCTCGATCCATGAGACGACGAGAGTCTTTTTTTCGTGGGGGGCAAAGGACGCGAGTATAAGAATTTTTCCGCCAACGTTCTCGAACGGGACCTTATCAAGCTGGCTCGGAATTTCCCCCCCATCGCATGTAACGACAAAAGCACTGTCGTTGAATCCTGGATACTTGCTACGGACCATCTTCAGGTCTATGCCGATCAGCTCGTCGGATCTCTTTATGTTCGTGGGATTAATTGCCGCTACCTGAAAGTTGTGGGTTCTTTTTGAGGAGGGGATTTTTTGTGTTGCCACAGAAACGGAATTCTCGAAGAGGATTGCGGCAACAAGAAACAGGGTGAGCCTAATAAGCTTCATTCGTCACCATGAAACTCTCAAATCAGGCTCATATCAAAGCGTATGTTCGTATCTTCTCCTTTCGGATCCCGACGCAAAGACCAAGAGTCGGGTCAAATCTCTTCTTCAGAGCCCGGCCGCACCAATTGTCGCGAATGAAGCGTATGCAAGCACGCTCCTCGCGGTCGGTTCTTGAGTCAAGAAAATGTTGAGAACGAAATGCATCGATTCTAGTTATTTCTGCCACATTTTGAAGAGCATTCTGAGCCTTGAATAATCCACGAAGCAGTCGATTAACCGTTGACTTAAACGGTAACTTAACCGGGGATAATCTACAATCGGCGCCGGGCATTGTCAAGTCATTTCAGGAGAAAATGGAGGTGGCCGGAAAGAATGCCCGGACCGGATCGCCCGAGGCCATGAGAGCCAAATCGTAGTTCAGCAATGTTACGTACGTTCGCCGCAGATCGCCTGATAACTTCCCTCCTCCCGAAGAGAGTGCACTCCCGCGCAACTGGACAAGATGAAATATGTGCCGGACCAAGCCGTCGTCTACAAATAGTCCGGATGCGGCGGTTAGAAAATTTAGATAAGTCGGAGTGTTGTCCAATGCTGATGAGAGTGCCCCTGTGGACCAATAGAATTGTCCTGCCCTTTCGAAACCGAACGCAGCCGCATTCTGGCCGATCCATACAAGCGCCGGAACCATCGTCGCAAAAATACCGACGAACAGGATCGCTACTTCCTTTATCGGCGCGAAGTCAAAATCGTTCTTTTTGTGAACTTCACACCTCGTCGAAAGATAAGTACCCGCCGCGGCTGCGATCATTAACGCTTCACGCAGAAACGATGGATGTGTTACGAACACCGAGATCAGAACTACGCCGAGAAGAACGATATTGTGGATCCGGGCAATTTCTCCATGCCCGCCGATTTCTTCCGCCACTTCCCGCGATCGTTTCAACTGGTGGAGTAAGTCGTTGCGGTCTTTGAAGTAAAAAACGAGAAGGATCAGAGCGGCAGGATTGCAATCGCACCAGGCAACATGAAGAACGGCAGCGCTGACCAGGGCGAGAGATGCGTGTCGTTCATCGGAAAGTTTCCGCCGAGTTG